>NZ_JBMLRC010000187.1:0-5632 GCF_049241225.1 Emticicia sp. | reverse complement strand
AAAATGTACTTCCTCTATTTAGCGATTGCCGTTTTAGCTTTCATTTTCAATATTTTGATAGTGACCAATAGCAAAACCCAAACTGATGCCCAAATGGGCATTGTTCCTGTTGTGCAGCTGGTGTTTATCATTCCAATTTTTATTATTTGCTCGCTTATTTTTTACTTTACGAAAGAAACTAATTTTGGCTCTAACCATCAGTATTTATACATTTTATTGCCATTTTTGTTAGAAATCATCTTTTTTGCCTTCACAAAAGACCTTTTTAGTATCTTTAAAACCGATGGTTTTGTTACTCGTTCTTGTATTTTATCCATTGTTTTAGCCACTGCTATCGTATTTTTTATCAATTGGTTATTCGTAAAAATCTTCTAAAATGACACCTCAAAAACGCCAAGAAGTGATTCATCAAATACTCGAAAATATCTCCATCGCAGTTCCTACGTACCAAAATAGCGAACCCGACTGGGGGATTTGTGAGGGAAATGTAGCAGTTTGTATCATAGACGACGAAGGCAATGTTTACGGAAAAATTTGGGGAGATGATAAACTAAAAGGCCGCCGCTACTACGATGTAGCCTACAGAAAAGCTTCGCAAGTTTGGATAACTGGCTACAAAACTGGAGAATTTGAACGTTTGATTTTTACCGATAAACTCAATTACCGAGATTTTGGTATTCCATTGCCCGAACTCATGGGCTGGGAAGGAGGTCAACCAATTCAATTAGATGCTGAAACGACTATTTCGTGCGGTTTTAGTGGCTTTAAAGGTGCAACCGACTTAGCGATTGTGAAAAAAGCCGCAGAAGCGGCTTTACAACAAATCTAAATATGCTTGGGGAAGAAATTATTTTTCTCTTCCCCAAATTTCATTAACGGGGTCGCCTTTTGAGCTTTTTCCCGAATGCTGCCATTTATCTCCTTCCACTTTTGCATCAAACGTGAGCGACGCTCCTACCCTGCTATTATCTCTTGAGAAAAATTCGAGTGTTTCAGTATATTTACCATCTTTGAGGGTGTATGTTCCTCCGCCTGTACCGAAAAACTCCTTGGTTTCGGGGTTAATCGCAAACCATTGAAATCTTGTTCCCGAACATATTTTTAAGGTCTTCCGAGCCGTACGCTTCATTTCAGTCATTTGCCCATCTTGCCCAACCCGTGCCGAAATTCGCCAATTGCCCGACAAAGCATCTTTCCCTTCGTCAATGCGTTTCCAAGTTGTTTTTGCCTGATTTTCTATCGTGAACTCGTTATCTTTTCTTATAAATTTATAGGTAATTTTCGTTCCAACACTCTCGGGGTTTTTATCATTAAATTCGAGTGTCAGCATAAGGCCAGCATCATTAATTTCATAAGTGCCGCCGTAGGTGCGGATGTAAAGGTTTTTCTCAAAAACTGCAATCGAAAGGTAATTTTCGGTGGCAATCATCACCGCTCTTTCGTTAGAAACACTGCTTTCGGGCTGCATTTCCCACGCTCCACGAAGTGTGCCAGCAAAGCTCTCAAAAGCCAACATCACCAAAAAAAAGATAGACCAAAAAGTTATTTTCATTTTCTTAGAATTTTAGGTTGAATATTATTGTACTTTCAAGGTCGGTAAGGCTTCGAGCCTTGCCGACCTTCTGCATTGAAGTATTATCTATTTTTTAAAGCCTTTATCGCCCAGCCTACCAAACCACACAAAACCATCAAAACGGTTATTCCTGCAAAAATCCATTTAATTAAACCTGAATTAGAAGCAAATGTTGCCCAAAAATCAACTTTTTCGGGAAATGCTCGAAGCATTTGCACAATTCCATAGTTTTCACACAAATCAAAGATTAAACCGCCAATCGGAATGACATTTAAAATTGCGAAACGTTGCTTGTTCCATCCATTCTTTTTAAATAAAAAACTTACCAACAAAATAAAAGCTATCGTATAAGCAATCGGATAAATGACATCAACGAAGGATTCGACAAAGAAATAAATTTCTCGACCTTTTTCGCCATACGATTCTATAATACTGTAACCTTTTTCGGGAGTAAAACCAAAACTCAAATCCATCAAACCTCGATTGAGTTCGGGGTCGAACTGTTTTTGGAAATAGGGCAGAATTGCTCCCGAAAAAGTAAATTGTAAGGCTAAAAAGCCTAACACAAGATAACCGTTGGCTCGAGAATAAAAGAAATCGGATAGTTTTTTCATGGGCTTGGTTGTTTAGAAAAAGAGTTTTCATACAAATCTATGAAATTTATAAAAAGAAATAGAGTAAATAAAATCGACAATATTTTATGTAGCTAAATAAATGACTAAAAGACTCATATCTCACTGAGGACTTATCGACTATTGACCGTGGACTACCTAAAATACTAACTATCAAGTTTTTGGATTAGATTTCCGTTTATCCATAAAGTGTTTTGACAAGAAAGTTTTCGGTGATAATTTCGTCAAAAATTTCAGATTCTAAGCTTTATGAACATCGTTTTTCTTGATGCCTACACCCTAAATCCGCTTAACGATTTAGACCTTTCTATCTTAAATACGCTCGGAAATATTACATCATACGACCGCACTTCTCCCGACCAAATTATTGAGCGAGCAAAAGATGCGGAAATAATACTGACCAATAAATGTCCGCTTAATGAACAGACTATCAGCCAATTACCCAATCTAAAATACATTGGAGTAGTGGCAACTGGCTATAATATTATTGATATTGAGGCAGCCAAAGCCCGTGAAATTACAGTAGCTAATGTACGTGGATACAGCTCGGCATCGGTAGCCCAATTAGTGTTTTCGTTGATTTTAGGTTTTACGAATCGAGTAGCCGAACACGCACAAAACATAGAAAATACATGGACTTCCTGCCCTGATTTTTGTTTTTATCATTCGCCTTTGGTCGAACTCGAAGGAAAAACGTTGGGTATCATTGGTTTGGGCGATATTGGTAAAAAAGTAGCCAATATTGGCTTAGGATTTGGCATGAAAGTTTTAGCTAATAAACGAGATTTAACCTCGGGAAGAATGACTGACGTAGAGCTTTGTAGCCAAGAGCAGATATTTCAAGAAAGTGATTTCATTACGTTGCATTGCCCATTAACGCCTGATAATCAACAATTTATCAACAAAGAGCGTTTAAGTCTAATGAAATCTTCGGCAATTCTGATAAACACATCGAGAGGCGGACTCATTCACGAGCAAGATTTGGCCGATGCTCTCAACACTGGTGTGATTGCAGGTGCTGGACTTGACGTTCTTTCTGTTGAGCCACCAACTAAAACCAATCCTTTACTAACAGCCAAAAACACCATCATCACGCCACATATTGCGTGGGCAGGTGTAAATGCACGCAAAGAATTGTTGAAAGGTGTGGTAGAAAATATCGTGGCATTTCAGCAAGGAAAAACACCAAAAGGAATAATTTAAGGCTAATTTTGCAAATTTTCGTACCTTTGTATGTCTATTTTAAAAGCAACAAACTACAATTTATAAAATCTTTTATGAAAAAACTATACTTTATTACCGTAGGAATAATCCTACTGGGAATTAACTTATTATTTGCCCAAGATTCGAAAAAAGACAACGACAAATACAACATCCACATCAAAAAATCGACAACTCCCATCAAATTAGATGGACTGCTCGACGAAGATTCTTGGAAAACTGCCGAAGTTGCCAAAAACTTCTTTCTGAATCGCCCCTATGATTCTTCTTTTGCTAAATTACAGACAGAAGTCAGAGTGTTGTTCGATGATAATTTCATTTATGTCGGTGCGATATGCTACGAACCCCGAGATATTTACACAGTTGCTTCATTAAAACGAGATTTTGAAGGCGGAACAAGCGATGTTTTTACAGCCACCTTCGATACTTTTAAAGATAAACTCAATGCTTTTCAGTTTGCTGTCAATCCTTATGGTGTGCAGCGAGAAGGACTGATTTTCAACGGGGAAGAAGCCTCTAACTTTTGGGACAATAAATGGTACTCACAAGTAAAAAACTATGACGATTATTGGGTGGTCGAAATGGCGATTCCTTTCAAGACTTTACGCTACAAAGTAACCGACGGTCAAAATACTTGGCGAGTAAATTTTGGCAGAAATGTATTGAAAAGAAATGAAGTATCGACATGGAGCCCTGTACCACGTAATTTTCGACCAGCAAACTTGGCTTTTGCTGGCAACTTGACTTGGGACGAAAATCCGCCAAAACCTGGGGCAAATGTTTCGTTGATTCCGTTTGTATCGGTGGCAACCGAAAAGGATTTCCCACGCAATGAAAGTGATTTAAAAGCACTTCCAACAACTTCCAATTTCCCTGCTGGTGTGGGTATGGACGCCAAAATTGCCGTCACGCCATCATTGAATTTAGACTTAACAATAAACCCCGATTTTTCACAGGTTGAGGTTGATAGACAAGTAACAAACTTGAGTCGTTTTGAATTGTTTTTCCCCGAAAGAAGGCAGTTTTTTCTCGAAAATAACGACCTTTTTGGCACTTTTGGCTTTCCTGATACTCGTCCGTTTTTCTCACGTCGTATCGGTATTACTCGAAATCCAAATACAGGAAATACGCAACGAGTGCCGATTTTAGCAGGGGCAAGACTCAGCGGAAAACTCAACGACGATTGGCGAATTGGAGTAATGAATATGCAAACCCGAAAGGTAAATTTCGGTGAAGATAAATATTTGCCCGCAGCTAATTATTCGGTGGCGGTTGTGCAACGAAAACTCTTGAATCGCTCTACGCTCGGAGGAATTTTTGTGAATAAAGAAAATGATTTCAGTAATCTAACTGCCGAACAAACGGCGGGGTACCGAAAATTTAATCGAGTCGGTGGTTTAGAGTTTAATTATTATTCAAAAGATAGCCGTTTTCAGTCTGAAAGTTATTATCATCAATCATTTTCGCCCGAAAACAAGAAAGATGCTGCCAGTGCCGCCCACTTTATGGGGTATAGCCACCCAAATGTTGAGTTGAATTTAGGTGTTCAACGTATCGGTGAAAACTACCGTGCTGATGTGGGTTTTGTGCCACGCACAGGAATTTGGCAGATATACCGCCCAGCAAATATTATTCTGAATCCAAAATCGAAAAAAGTGGCTAAATACATCAATGCCTACGGAATCGGTACTGAAGGAAGTGATGTTTTCGACTTAAAAGGCAAACGTCTTGACGGAGAAACCAACGTTTTTCTTTTTGCCAATAATTCGGCTGGTTCGGAGGTATATTTAGCCAAAGGATGGAGTTTTACGCATTTATTTGCTTCTTTCGACCCCACCAATGCCAGCGATAATCCGAACCCTGATAACTTTAAAAATGTGATTGAACTTCCCGTGGGAGACTATCGCTCAAACTTTATAAGTTTTGGTTATACAAGTAGTAATCGTAACGACCTCAATGGTTCATTTAGCTACACAAAAGGAGATTATTTTACAAATAAAGTCAAAGGAATTGAGGGAAAAAGCTTGTTTTTAGAAGGAAGCATCGGGTATCGTTATCAGCCTTATGGCGTTTTTGGCCTTGATTTTAACTATACCCAAATTGATATGTCGAAGCCCTACAATAGTGTAAAATATTGGCTTGTTGGGCCACGTGCTGAACTTTCTTTTTCAAAAAATGTGTTTTTTAGTACATTTTTTCAGTATAA
>NZ_JBMLRC010000186.1:0-1174 GCF_049241225.1 Emticicia sp. | reverse complement strand
TATCGCCTCGGCATTCGATTGTCATTTTATTCCATTCACCGAGTGGTTTTTCTGAGTTATCTGTTAGGTTTTTGATTCGGCGTTCTTTTCCTTCAGTTATTCCCCAGTTTTCTTTAGGTCCACGTCGAGCTTCCATGTTTTCTACCTTAATATCTTCTACGATACACCAAAAATCTCCTGCATTTTCGTGCATCATTTGTACTTCGATAGATTTCGGAAACATTCCGTACAAGGCTCGTGGCGTTGAAGCATGTACCAAAACGCCACAATTACCAGGTTTTCCTGCAAAACGATATTCTAATTCCAATCGGTAGTTTTCGTATTTGTCTTTGGTCAGTAAATGGCCTTCGGGAGTTCCCATACTTACCAAATTTCCGTCTCTGATTATAAAAGATTTTCTGAGATTTGGGTCTTTATCAGTGGCAGGCACATCGCTGTACCAATTATTAAGGTCTTTGCCGTTGTATAAATGGATAGTTTGGGCAAAGGTTTTTCCCAGCGTAAAAAGGCTTAAAGCAAGAGCAATAAAATATTTCATATCAGAATATTTGTTACGGATTTGAATTGATAAATAATGTATTTGCAACAAATCATTGATTTTCAAAAACTTGCTACTTGTTGACTGTTGACTGTTCACTGTTGACTATCGACTGTTCACTGTTGACTGTACACTGTACACTATAGACTATCGACCGTTGACTACTTAATTAATCCCCAAAGTAAATGAATTTTTTGATTTTTGTGCCAAATTTTTACTATTCAAAATAATTCGTTGAACAGGCAGATTATCCCATTTGGTTTTAAAACTTACATATTCCATGCCTTCGGTTGAAGGTAAATCGGTTGAAACCTCCCAAGTTTTTGGGTCATATTGTAAAGTAACTACTTGTCCTTTCGGAGTTTTGAGTGTGATTTTGCCCGCTACCGAGTTATCAATCGTGCAGATTGTCATAAAAACTTGTTGCAGCGAAGTTGGCTTTTGGTTCAACGCATAATCATCCGTTAGTTCAACAGTATTTTTTACTCTATTCAGTTTCACTGTTCTGTTCCAAGATACTATTCCTGCATTTTTATCATAAGCATTCGCAATATCAAGATTGAGCGTAGCTTCTTTCTCCGAAATGGTACTTTTTACATTACTTGCCTCAAACTCTCTACCTGCTTTCTGACCTAA
>NZ_JBMLRC010000185.1:0-5320 GCF_049241225.1 Emticicia sp. | reverse complement strand
AACTCAATCAACCTAAAAACTATTGTTCGATGAAAGTATTGAAGAAAATCCTTCTCGGATTACTCATTTTGCTCGTTGTGGCGGGCATTGGCACCTATTTTTGGCTACAAAGCACCAAACCTACACTCGATGGCGAATTACAACTCAAAGGACTAAAAGCACCAGTCGAAGTGATTTATGATGACTACGGAGTTCCGCATATTTACGCCCAAAACGAAGACGATTTATTTCAAGCATTTGGTTACGTTCATGCCCAAGACCGCCTTTTTCAGATGGAATTACTCCGCCGTTTGGCAGATGGACGCTTAGCAGAACTTTTTGGCGAAAAGGCACTCCCATCAGATAAGTTTTTCCGAACACTCAGTTTCCGTCAGCACGCCCAATGGACGATTGATTCAGTTTTGATGAAAAACCCTAATGCACCATTCGTAAAAGCAGCACAAGCTTACATAAAAGGAGTAAACGAATACATTGAAAACGGCAAAACTCCCCCTGAGTTTTCGATTGCGGGCATCAAAAAAACGCCTTTTGAAATGGCCGATATGCAGATAATTATGGGCTACATGGGCTTTACGTTTGCCGAAGCTTTCCGTTCGGAAGCTATTTCTACTATGATTCAAAACAAATACGGCCCAGAATACTGGAAAGATGTAATGACTGGTTGGCCAGCCAACGAACCAAAAATTCCGACCAACGCCCAAGAGAATATCGCTTCATCTACGGCTTTGGCACGAATGGCCAATCAACTGACCAACATCGAAACCAATGCACTTTTTCCGCCTTATCATGGCTCAAATGGCTGGGTAATTGCTGGTTCAAAAACTAAATCGGGTAAGCCAATTTTATCGAACGATACACATATTGCTTTTTCGCAGCCATCGGTTTGGTACGAAGCTCATCTCGAATGTCCAAACTTTAAGTTTTACGGCAACTTCTTGGCAGGAACTCCCGTTGGAGCATTGGGACATTCACAATACGGCGGTTGGGGTCTGACGATGTTTGAAAATGACGACGTTGATTTTTTCCGTGAAAAAGCAAATCCTGCCAACGCCAATCAAGTTTGGTACAAAGACCATTGGGAAGACTTGAAAGTGCGTGAAGAAAGCATTAAAGTAAAAGATGCGGCCGATGTAAAAATTGCCGTAAAAACTTCTCGCCACGGTATCTTGATGAATGATAGTTTTGATAAAATGGCCGACCAAAAAGACCCGATTGCTCTTTGGTGGGTTTATAACCAATTTCCAAGTTATCATTTAGAGGCATTCTACGAAATGGCTCACGCAAAAAATGCTACCGAAGCCGGCAAAGCCGCCAGCAAACTTACTTCGCCCGGCCTAAATATTATGTGGGGCGATACCGAAGGAAATATTGCGTGGTGGGCAGCAGGAAAACTCCCTAAACGTCCAGCCCATGTAAATCCAATGTTGATTTTAGATGGCTCAACGGGCAACGACGACCCACAAGGTTGGTACGATTTCTCGCTGAATCCTCAAATCTTAAACCCAAAACGTGGTGTACTTTACACCGCTAATAATCAGCCAGCCGATATGGGAAATGGCTTAGTGCCGGGTTACTACGTTCCAGGGAATCGTGCAAGCCGAATCGAAGAACTTTTGTTTAATGATAAAAAAGATTGGACTCAGGAAAGCGTCAGAAGCGTCATAAATGATGTTACTTCCTCATCGTTTAGTGGGCTTTTAAAAGATATTTTGCCAGTAATTGATAAAAACAAGCTAAGTCCCTCGGCAAAAAATGGTTTAGAAAAATTGGCTAAATGGGACGGTTCGCACGATTTAGAAGACATCGAACCAACAATTTATTACCGTTTTCTTTATCATTTTTTTGTAAATACCATCAAAGATGAATTGGGCAACGAAGTTTTCAAGGCTTTTGAACACAACGGTAATTTTAAGCGAAATATGGCAACATTGATGCGAAATGATGCTTCGCCGTGGTGGGATAATGTTTCGACAAAAAACAAAGAAACTCGCACCGAAATCCTGACAACATCGCTGAATGAAGCACTGGCAAGTCTCGAAAAACAACTCGGTAGCGACGTGACTGCGTGGAAATGGGAAAAAGTGCATACGCTTACGCACAATCACCCGCTTGGTATATTGCCAGTTGTAGGAAAATATTTCAATGTTGGGCCACTTCCAGCCCCAGGTGGTCGAGAAACCATCAATAACCTTGATTTTTCGGTCGATTCGAGTGGAACTTATAAAGTTACTTACGGCCCAGCCTTACGCAGAATTGTTGATTTTGCTGATGTCGAACATGGTCGAAGCGTACTACCAACGGGTCAATCAGGACATTTTTTAAGCAAACACTACGACGACCAAGCTGAAATGTTTGTGAAAGGTGGTTCACGCCCCGAACTGATGAATCGAGCAGAGATTGAAAAAGTAAAAACAGGAAAGTTGATTTTGAAACCTTAAAATCGCTAAAAACCACATTTTGGTCGAATTTTTATTCAAAACTTTATACTTTTAGCATATTTTCAAGAACTTTTAGTGTAATTTTAGTTATAGATTCAGACATTCAATAAACATTTCGATAATGGCAAATTATAACCTCAAAATCAACGGTCAAACCCTCAAAACCGAAGCATCGCCCGACACACCATTATTATGGGTCTTGCGTGATAATCTCGGACTTGTAGGCACTAAGTACGGTTGCGGAATGGCCCAGTGCGGAGCTTGCACGGTGCATATCAATGGCGAAGCAACTCGCTCATGCGTATTACCTGTTTCGGCGGTTGCTGATGCAACAATCACCACGATTGAAGGACTTTCTGAAAAAGGCGACCACCCAGTACAAAAAGCTTGGGATGCCATCGACGTACCACAATGTGGCTACTGCCAGACTGGACAAATGATGACTGCGGCGGCTTTCTTGAAAAAGAATGCAAAACCAAGTTTGGAAGAAATCGAAGCGGCGATGTCAGGAAATATTTGCCGTTGCGGTACTTATCACCGAATCAAAGAAGCGGTTCAGTTAGCGGCAACAAAAATGTAATTTTGAATGAGTGAATGTTAGAATGATAGAATAAAGTTTTGACTATCTTTTACTTATTCTTCGTCTATCATCCAAAATAAACAGATACTATAATGACAAAAAATAATAGCCGACGAGATTTTTTAAAGTCAACCGCACTGAGTGCTGGTGGCTTAATTTTGGGTTTCAATTGGTTTGGACAAGAGGCTTCGGCGGCCACAGTAGTAGAAGGTATAGCAAGTGAAGCAGGAAATAACGCCTTCAATGCCTTTTTATCTATCCAAACTGACGGAATCGTAACGATTTTTTCGCCAAATCCTGAAATTGGACAAGGTATTAAAACTGCTTTCCCGATAATCGTAGCCGAAGAATTAGATGCTGATTGGGCAAACGTAAAAGTTGTACAAGCTCCGCTCGACACCAAGAAATTTGAACGCCAAGTTGCTGGTGGTAGTGGCTCGATTCCTCACTCTTGGCAACGCCTCCGCAAAGCGGGTGCAACTGCTCGCCAAATGCTGGTAGAAGCGGCCGCCAAACGTTGGGGAGTTTCGGCAAGCGAATGTTCGACCGAAAAAAGTTTTGTGATTCATACAGCATCAGGCAAAAAGTTGAGTTATGGAGAGTTGGCGACAGAAGCAGCCAAACTTACCCCGCCAACTGAGGTAAAATTGAAAGATAAAAAAGATTTCAAACTCATTGGTTCGACCGTAAAAGGCGTTGATAATCAAGCACTTTTGACGGGAAAACCACTTTTCGGACTCGATTTTTATCGTGAAGGAATGAAATTCGCCATGATTCAGCGTCCACCTGCTTTCGGAATGAAACTCAAATCATTCGATGCTTCTGCGGCGAAGGCTTCAGCAAGTGGTATAGAGGTGGTTTCGTTCAAAGATAAAGTTGCTATCGTTGGAAAATCTACTTGGGAAGTCAAGAAAGCCCGTGATTTAGTTAAAATTGAATGGGAGAAAGCCGCTAACCTCGAAAGTAGCGACGACCATAATAGAATTTTTAAAGAATTATTGGATGGAAAAGCCGATGTACGTAGAAAAGATGGTGATGTAGAAACGGCTTTCAAAGATGCAGCAAAAATCGTAGAAGCCGAATACCAATGTCCGTTTTTACCGCATAATCCAATGGAGCCAATGAACTTCTTCGCTCACGTACGAGAAGATGGCGTAGAATTAGTTGGCCCAACACAAACACCACAAAACGCTCAAAATCAGACCGCAAAACTACTCAATATTCCTGCTGAAAAAGTAACAGTTGAGTTGACAAAAATGGGTGGCGGTTTTGGTCGTCGTTTGGGCACAGACTACGTTTTGGAAGCTGCCGAACTTTCAAGCATTATCAAAGCTCCTGTAAAAGTAATGTGGACCCGTGAAGATGATATGGGTGGAGGAAGTTATCGTCCTGCGGTTCGTTATCGTTTCCGTGCGGCTCTCGATAAACAAGGCAATATGATTGGCTACACACTTCGTGGAGCTGGCATAAATGCTGGAAACTCAACTCGACAAGATAATTTTCCAGCGGGAGCAGTTTCAAATTTATTGATAGATTCAGCCGAGCATAAATCGCCGATTACAACTGGCCCTTGGAGAGCTCCAATTACTAATTTCTTGGCATTTGCCGAACAATCTTTCCTTGATGAAGTAGCTACAGCTGCAGGTAAAGATGCCGTACAATTCAGACTTGAATTACTCGAAAAAGCCAAAACTGCTCCAACTGGCGAAATAAAATATAATATCGACCGCATGAAAGCTGTCATTGAACTGGCCGCCGAAAAATCGGGTTGGGGTAAAAAGAAAAAAGGCGTAAGTCTCGGTTTCAGCGTTTATTTCTCACACGCATCTTATGTTGCTCAAGTGGCAGAAGTAGTAATGAAGAAAGGGAAACCAGTTTTGCAAAAAATATACGCAGCCGTTGATTGTGGCGTGGTGGTCAACCAAAGTGGAGCAAGAAATCAGGTAATGGGCGGAATTGTTGATGGTATCGGCCATGCCATGTACGGAAATATGACGTTTAGAGATGGCACGCCCGACCAAAAGAATTTTAACGCATTCAGATTGATAAAAATGAATGAAATTCCTGCCATAGAAGTAAGTTTCGTCAATAATGGCATCGACCCAACTGGTTTGGGTGAACCAGCTTTGCCACCAACGGGTGGTTCGGTTGCCAACGCCATTTTTAAAGCAACTGGTAAACGTTTACGTAACCAACCTTTTATTGAAGAAGACCAAAAACTCTTTGAGAGTGTTTCGTAATATTTATATATTTCTTACAAAAAAAGCCGAATCTGCAATTTGTAGATTCGGCTTTTTATTAG
>NZ_JBMLRC010000184.1:0-1035 GCF_049241225.1 Emticicia sp. | reverse complement strand
TGCCAAAGCTCTCTTTGAGCGAACACCTGAAATTCAAGATGTGAGGTTTTGAAAAGGTTATTTCCTCAATTGGATAATAGCAGGGAAGTTTATAATAAGCCAGTCTGGTAAATGAGAGCTGATAAAGAGTCTATTTTCTTTTGGATTAAATTCAAATACCAAATCGAGCATATCGTATTGAATGTCAACGAATATGAGGTTAGTTATCAGACTAACGTTGTTTTGAAGCAAGTGTAGCGTATTAGCGTACATTTCTCGAATTACTTGCTCAGATACACTATGTCCGCCTGACCGCTCGCGAATAGTAGCACGGTCGAGGCAAAGCTGAATATCATCAGTATAAAACAAGCAAACTGTAATGTCATAGTGAGGATATTTTTCCTTCACAAAGCGAAGCAAGTCATAATGATTTTCGTAGCCAAGATTGAGTTCAATACCGAAATCTTCGTTTCCATTCAGCTTCTTTTGAATAAACTCATTAGCTTTCAGATTAGATAAATCTTCGTAGTTATATTCTCCTTTTTCTTTGTAGTAAAGCGAAAGAGCGTCGTGATTAAGAAAATCAATGTTGAAAGGTTGAAAGATTTTCCCCGAACTGCTTTTCCCAATACCTGGAGGGCCAGCGATGATAAATAGTAAAGGCATCTATCGAATAATTTCTATTTTCCCATCGGCATATTCTGCTACCACATGCCCATCTTTTTTATGAACTAAAGGCATGTTTTTGGCAAATAAAGAACGCTTTATCTCAATATTTGCTGCAATCTGCCATGCTTTGTATTCATCGGTGGTCATATCGGCAATGCTTTTTTTCATTGTACCTGAATAGCCAGTTAATTTTACGACATCCAAAGAATCATCCATTGCAATAATATTTAATGAAACAAATATAGGCAATTCGAGAAGTTTTACAAATTTACATTTTATCATTCAAGACTCAAACCAACCCCACCTCAGTGGCTTTTTTGATGAGCTGAGCGGTATTGGCAACTTCAAATTTGAAAAGTAGATTTTTGCGGTGGGTATCAACGGTGT
>NZ_JBMLRC010000183.1:0-4506 GCF_049241225.1 Emticicia sp. | reverse complement strand
TTTATTTATTTGTACTTTTGGAGTCAAGTCTTTATCAATATTATGCTTATTACAATTATATTTATCGTTGGTTATTTAGCCATCGCATTTGAGCATCCCATAAAAATCAATAAAACAGCTTCTGCCCTACTCGTTGGTACAGTCTGTTGGACGGTCTATGCACTTAGCGGTACAGAAAGCCATGCGATTCAAGAAAATCTCTCGCATCATTTGGCGGCAATTGCCGAAATTTTATTTTTCTTACTCGGAGCAATGACCATCGTTGAGCTGATTGATGCTCATCAAGGTTTTAAAATTATTACTGACCAAATTTCAAGCAAAAAATCAGTTTCTTTACTCTGGACAATCGGTTTATTAGCATTTTTCCTTTCGGCAGTTCTCGATAACCTCACAACGGCAATCGTGATGGTTTCTCTGCTTCGCAAAATCATTTCGGATGCCGACCAACGCAAGTTTTTTGCAGGAATCGTAATCATTGCAGCCAATGCGGGCGGAGCGTGGTCGCCGATTGGTGATGTAACAACTACCATGCTTTGGATTGGTGGGCAAATCTCAGCAAGCAATATAATGACAAGTTTATTTATTCCGAGTTTGGTTTCGTTGATTATTCCACTACTGTATTTAAGCTATACAATGCGAGGGCAAATAATTGACAATCAACCGATTGAAGAGAGCGACTTCGTAGAAACAACTGCCAAAGAACGCAATATCATGTTTTTTGTCGGACTTGGAACGTTGCTTTTTGTACCAATTTTCAAGACCATTACGCATCTACCACCTTACATGGGCATGATGCTTGGCTTAGGAATAGTGTGGGTTGTGGGCGAAGTTCTGCACAGTAAAAAAGATGAAGAAGAACGCAAGCCATTTACGGCTTCGTATGCCCTCAGCAGGATAGATTCGAGCAGTATTTTATTTTTCTTGGGTATTTTGTTGGCCATCGGCTGCTTAGAATCAACGGGGCTTTTGCAAAATCTGGCCGTAAGTATGAACGATGCTTTCGGAAATCAAGACTTAATTATTTTGCTCATTGGTTTGGCTTCGGCAATTGTTGATAACGTGCCATTAGTAGCTGCCACCATGGGAATGTACGACCTCAGCAGCTTCCCAACCGACCACCGAATTTGGGAGTTTTTGGCCTATTGTGCAGGTACGGGTGGCAGTATTCTGATAATCGGCTCGGCCGCAGGTGTAGCCGTAATGGGTATGGAAAAAATAGATTTTCTGTGGTATTTGAAGCGTATTTCGCTTTTGGCACTGCTGGGCTATTTTGCAGGAGCAGGAATTTATTTACTATTCTGATACCGCTCGGTAAAAACTACCCTCAATTTCAACCATAACAAAGCCTAAAAACACCAATTATCCTAAAAATATTTGGAATATCGTTGGCGGTTTTACACCTTTGTCGCAGTTTTAAACTTTAACTATATCAGAAAACACAATGAAAAAAATTAGTATCGTATTAGCTGCCTTATTTGTAAGCACCGTTTCTTTTGCTCAAACTGCCGACGAAGTAATAGCTAATTATGTAAAAGCAGTAGGTGGCAGCGATGCTATCGCTAAAATTAAGGATTTATCAATGACGATGACTGGCGAAATTCAAGGACAATCATTGGAGGTTTTGATTCAGAAAAAACCAACCAATAAGTTTCTCCAAGCCGTAAGTATCGTTGGTATGGGTGAAGTTCAAAAACAAGTTTGTGATGGAACAAAAGCTCAAGTTGGCGGAATGCAAGGTTCACAAGATATTACTGACCCAGAAAAAGTAAAAGCCATTGCAATGCAATCATTTATTGTTCCAGAAGCGAATTATGCTGCCATCGGAGCAAAAATAACATATGTTGGTAAAGAAAAAGTAGGCGATGCAGAAACACACAAACTCGAAGTTACTGTAGGTGAAGTTAAAATGACTGAATTTTATGATGTAACTTCTGGCCTGAAAGTTCGCCAAGTAATTACGGCCGAAACTCCAATGGGTAGCCAAACAATCACTTCTGATTACTCTGATTACAAAGACGTTAGCGGTGTGAAATTCGCCCATAAACTAAATCAAGATTTAGGCATGGCTCAATTAGCCCTTACAGCTTCTAAAATTCAAGCAAACACAAATTTAGCCGATGCTTTGTTTGAAATTAAATAATTAGTCCACAATCAATAGTCGACAAGTCCACAGTTAGACTTAGTCTTCATCTTGATTTGATGTTTTTACAATGCAGATTTTCTTTTCAAGAAATACAACAAGTAAGAGGAATAGCTTTTTAGGGCTATTCCTCTTTTTGTCTTTGCAGCTTTCTGCACAAAAGCGTTTTGAGTTTACGCACCCACAAATGGGAACGATATTTAGAGTGGTAGTTTATGCCTCCGATTCTGCTGTGGCACGAGATATAACAAAAAAAGCCTTTGTTCGGCTTGATGAATTAAATATGGCTTTGAGCGATTATCGGGAAGATAGCGAAGTAAATACACTTTGTCGCACGGCAGGTAGCGGTCAATACGTAAAAGTCAGTGCTGATTTATGGAACATTTTGCAAGCATCTGTCAATGCTGCTCAACTATCCGAAGGAAACTTTGATGTGACGATTGGCCCACTCACCCAACTTTGGCGACGCATGAAACGCCAAAAGCAATTACCAACGCCCACACAAATAAGCGAAGCAAAAGCTAAAATTGGCATTGACAAAATAGTTTTCAATAAAACGAATCAGTTGGTAATGCTCAAAACCAAAGGCATGAGGCTCGATTTTGGCGGAATCGGAAAAGGCTTTGCCGAAGATGAAATGATGAAGGTTTTGAAAGAAAATGGCATAAAATCGGCTTTGATTGAAGCAGGGGGCAATATTGTTGTATCAAATTCGCCCACTGATTCGCCCAAAGGTTGGGAAATTATCATCAATAATGAGAAATATTTCTTGAAAAACTGCGGAATTTCAACTTCAGGCGATGCCTATCAGTTTGTAGAAATCGACGGTAAAAAATACGCTCATATTCTCGACCCAAAAACAGGCATTGGCTTTGCCGAACCCCATCAAATAAGTATTATTGCCAAAAACGGCACAGCATCCGATTGGATTTCGACCGCTTTGTATCTAATACCCAAAGAAAAAGGCGAAAGACTCGCTAAAAAACAAAAAGCGAAAATCATACAATAATCTATTTTGTTTCTTCTTTCAAAGCATAGGTTAGTTTTGAAATATAAAAAACATTGGAATTGAGCAATTCATTGCCGCGTCTGACACTCTGATAACCATAAGCCAAGAAACTCTGCCCATACCAAGCCGCTAAATTTGTGAGTTCGGTATCAACAATTCTATCGGTTTCCGAACTGGCTTTTAAATCAAAATTTTCTAAATTCTTCACTTTTTCATTGCCACGAACCACCGCCGTACGAATAAGTTTTTCGTCGGGATATGCCAAAATATGATAATTATCGTGGTGAGTAACCTGTACTTTGGCGTTCAGTTCGCTACTTTCGATGTCTTTCAGCGAAACACTATTATCCCATATCAGTTTCCCTGATTTATCAAAACCACAAACTATGGCATGTGAATAACGGAAATTATTATAAACATCTTTGCCAATGCGGTAATTTCGCCAAGTGCCGTAACCAGCCATAGTAGATGGCGATTTATATTCTGGATAAAACACTTCGGCTATCATCAACCAGCCTTCGTTGGTTGGCTTAATTTCGTGCAAGTAAAGTCGATAACGCAGCTTTACATCTTTGCCTTTTTGTTTTCTTTCTTTGATTTTTCGCTTGATTTTTTCTTCACGCTTGGCATTCATGAAACTGAAAAAATTATCCAAATCAGCAAAATTTATATACTGAATTTTTGAATCTTCGTTTAGGGGTTGTACGTAAAAACCTAACGCAAAAAGCGAGCAACCATCGGCATAATTACCCATCAGAATCGGATGCTCTTTATCAATATTTAGCACCTCTCCCGAAATCGGCGTGGTATCTCGATTTCCCAACGAAAAACTTTTTATTAATTTCCCTTCGTAAGAATACTTCTTCACGATAAACTGACAATTACGGTCATTTTTGAGCATCAGATACAGAAATCCACCGTGCTCATCGACATCTAATTGACTGATAGCCAGATTATTACTATGCACTTCGGGTAATACTTTTGAGGTATAATCAAAGAAGCTAAACATGACTACCACGGGGCGGTCGTTGAATTTTCCGCCTATAAATGCCTTACTTTGAAGCACAACAAACTGCTCAATATCCATGCTGGTCAGCAAGTTTCCTTCGGCATACGATTTATCGCCCGTTTCGACATCGATTCGCAAAACACCAATATCAATTTTATCGTTTTTCTTGAATAAAACGTATAAAAATTGTTCGTTTCTATAAGTTTTAATTAAATCATAGTCAGGGTCGGGAACAAAGGTGGTTTTCCAGAGTTGTGTAAGTGTACTATCGAACTTAATAAAATCGAAAGTAGATTTTTGTCGATATGGCTCAATTTTCGACTGCATCAACAGTACCCCACTCTCTTT
>NZ_JBMLRC010000182.1:3393-8789 GCF_049241225.1 Emticicia sp. | reverse complement strand
GTAATCAACTCACCTTTGGCCAGTTTGATAGAAGAGTCAATCGCTCGTTTTTTGGGTGAAGTATTATTGGTTTTGGGCGGCAATTGATTGATGACCAAATTGAGTTTTGTTGTTTGTTGAAAGTTTCTGACAATGGCCACTGTATCATCTGTCGAATCATCATCAGCTACAATTACTTCAAATTTTTCTTTCGCAAGTGTCTGCCTTTCCAAATCTTGTAGTAATGAAAGTATGTTTTTTGCTTCGTTTCTGACTGGAATAATGACCGAAATAACGAGTGTATCAGCCATAAAGTTCTTGTCGATAAACGATACCTTTCGATTTTTACTCCAGATGATTACCAAGCCTGTGGTCATCAGAAAGTACAGAGAGCCAATAATTAATAGTAGTATCGAAAGAATCATTTTAAGCGTTTTTAGTAGTTAAGTAATAAGATTTATATAATCGACAATTCTATAAATAGCTAAGAGGCTGTTTATAAGCCCATTAACTTTCTGTGGACTTGTCGACTATTGACCGTGGACTACTTTGTTTTAGTTGTAGAATAAAAATACTGCCGAATATGATGGGTAAAAGTACATTTACTAACCAAATCATAAAAGTTACCGATGAAATAGCTGCAATATCGACCCCGAAATAGCTAAAATAATAGATTGAAGTTAAGGCACGTATGCCTAAGTCTCCTAAAGCGTTAATAGCAGCAATGATGGTTTTGGTTAAGAAAATGATGCTTATTCCAGCCAATAAAACAGTATTAGAAAGGTTGATTTCAAAAATCTTAAACATCAAAAGAAACTGAAAGCTAAAAACTAAGTAGCGAGCAGTGGCAATTAAAAATAAGTTTCGTAGTTCGTCGATTGTAAAGTTTTCTAAAATGCCCAAATACTTTTTTAGGTATTCAAAAAAGCGGTTTTTCGATAAAAACACCTGAATATCCGAAAGGTGATAACTAAGAAATACACCAAAAACTAAACACCCAGCCAGAATGATTATGGCAATGCTATGGACAATCAAAGGCGAAGGTTTACTGTGTAGAATAAAAAACGAATATCCCAATGTGCCGAAAAGCAGTGAAACATACATTTGTAAGCTATTGCCGAGTAGAATCGCACCAATACTTTGCAGACGCTTATCGCTTTTGAGCATCAAGATTTTACCCGCATAGTCTCCAATCATCATCGGGGTGGCCGTCGAAAACGTAAGACCAATCAAAACGCCTCGATATGCCTCCGAAAAACTTATTTGTTCTACTTTTGAAGCTAATTTTTGCCATTTCCAAGCTTCTAATGCCCAATTGAGTGGCGTTAGCAAAATGATGCAGCACAGCAACACAATACTTTTGGGTCGGAATAATATGTTTAGGCTTTGCTTAATCTGCTCAAAACTATCAATCTTACCAACTACAAGCATATATATCAACAACAGCATAACGAAGAATAAAGCAGTTTTTATCCACCTTATGCCTTTGCTTGAAGTTAGATATGAGATTTTTGAGTTAATTTGCATCTATGAATCAAGATAAAATAATATTAGGGGTTGACCCAGGTACACGTGTGATGGGCTACGGAATTATCTCCGTACAAGGAAGTGCTTTAACGCTTATTCAATACGGTGTCATAAAACTTGACAAATATACTTCACACGAAATAAAGTTAAAGAAAATATTTGAGCGAATCACGCAGCTAATCACCGAATACCTACCCGACGAAATGGCCATTGAAGCTCCATTTTATGGGGTAAATGTACAGTCGATGTTAAAACTTGGCCGAGCTCAAGGAGTGGCTATTGCGGCGGCTTTGCAACGTGAGGTGCCGATTGTAGAGTATTTACCCAAAAAAGTGAAGCAGTCGGTTACAGGAAACGGAAATGCTACCAAAGAGCAAGTAGCATATATGTTGGAGCATTTGTTAAAAACTAAATTAGAATCACAATACTTAGATGCAACCGATGCTTTGGGCGTAGCAGTTTGTCATTATATGCACGGAAAAACGAAGGCTTTGACAGGAAACGGCTCAAAGAAAAAAGGATGGTCTGCTTTTGTGAGTGAAAATCCTGATAGGATGAAGTAGGGATTTACGCCCCCTAAGTGAAGTCTATATTTTTCCGTTCCCTGAGTGGAGCCGAAGGGAACGGAAAAAAACTGTCGATTGATGATTAAAGATTAGAGAGTGAAGATTTTTGAATCATGAAAAATACTTACAATCGCTAATCTTTAATCCTTAATCTTTAATTATATTCATTACTCCGAATGCAGATTTATAGCACCCCCTTCGTACTCGGAAGAGAATTCATTTCATTCAAATTTCTTTTCACGGCCATCTTGATAGATTTAGCAAATGCCTTGAAAATTGCTTCGATTTTATGATGCTCATTTTGGCCTTCACATTTAATATTCAGATTACATTTTGAAGTATCCGAAAACGATTTGAAGAAATGATAAAACATTTCGGTTGGCATTTCGCCGATTTTCTCACGCTTGAAATCTGCATCCCAAACCAACCACGGTCTGCCCGAAAAATCAATCGCAACTTGAGCCAAAGCCTCGTCCATCGGCAATAAGAAACCGTAGCGATTAGTGCCTTTTTTATCGCCCAAAGCTTTTAAATATGCTTCGCCAAGTGCTAAAGCAGTATCTTCAATGGTGTGGTGCTCGTCGATGTGTAAATCTCCTTCCACAAAAATCTTTAGGTCAGAACCCGAATGTTTAGCTACTTGGTCGAGCATGTGGTCATAAAAACCAAGACCCGTATGAATCTCCGATTTTCCAGTGCCATCAAGATTCAACTCAATTTTTATTTTTGTTTCTTTCGTATTTCTTTCAATAAAAGCAGTGCGTGCTGGCAATTTCAAAAACTCATAGATTTCATCCCAGTCATTTGTCACCAATTTGGTTGCTTCTTTTTGTTCAGGAGTAAAGCCCTCAATCAAATTATTCGTCAATCCATCGGTAATAAAAACTGCTTTCGCACCTAAATTTACCGCCAGTTGAACGTCAGTTACTCTATCGCCGAGTACATAAGAGTTGGTAAGGTCATACTTTTCGGTATCAAAATACTCAGTTAATAGACCCGTTCCAGGCTTACGAGTTGGCAAGTTTTCGTGCGGGAAACTACGGTCGATATGAATGGCCGAGAAACGCACATTTTCATTTTCGAGCGTTTTCAGCATCTTGTTATGGGCAGGCCAAAAAGTTTCTTCGGGGAAAGAATCTGTTCCGAGTCCATCTTGATTAGTAACCATAATGAGTTTATAGTCAGTTTCTTCGGCAATCTTGCGAAGATTAGAAAGTGCTTTCGGAAGAAATTCTAATTTTTCGAGTGAGTCTATCTGAAAATCAGTTTTTGGCTCATCTATAATCGTACCGTCACGGTCTATAAAAAGGAGTTTTTGCATTATCTTAGATTATCTTATAAAAGTTCAAAATTAGGCATGATTTAACTCAAATGCCAAAAAATGACTAATAAGTATATTTTATTGAAAATATTAATTAGATTATATAAATAAAATATATTATTATTTTGAAATAATTAGAAAATATGAAAAATTAAGAATATTCAAAATAAATTGAAAATAATGAAAATTTAAAAATCCGTCAACTCATTTCGAGGGGACGGATTTTTATAGAATTTAGCGAATCTTGTTAAAGATTCCCTTTTTTCATTTCTTTTACTGCATAATCAGCCGCACGAGCGGTGAGTGCCATATACGTCAACGACGGATTTTGGGTTGAAGTTGAGGTCATTGATGCTCCGTCGGTTACGAAAACGTTTTTGCAAGCGTGCAGTGCATTCCATTTATTCAACAACGAAGTTTTAGGGTCTTTGCCCATTCTTACGCCGCCCATTTCGTGAATATCTAAACCAGGTGTGCGGTTCGAGTCGTTGGTTCTGATGTTTTTAAAACCAGCTTTTGTGAACATTTCGCTTAGTTGGTCGAAATAATCTTTGGTCATTTTTACGTCGTTATCGTCATAATCGACCGAGATTTTTAATTGCGGAATTCCCCACGGGTCTTTTTGGTTTTTATCCAAAGCCACGTAATTACTTTCTTTCGGAATTGTCTCGCCCATCATGTGCGAGCCTACATTCCAAACATTATTTAAGTAAGGTTTCAGAATACCGTTTTTCAAGTCTTCGCCCATTCCGCTTCTATCGTCTTTAGTATATCGGTCAGCACCAAAACCTGCTGCATAGCCACGCAAAAAGTCGGTTTCTTGCTTAAATACATTGCGGAAACGTGGAATATAAGGCGAATTCGGACGACGACCATCGGTCATGCTATCTAAATATCCTTCGTATTCGGCATTAATAGTTGCACGGTAATTGTGGAAAGCCACGTATTTTCCGAGCAGACCGCTATCATTACCTAAGCCATTCGGGAAACGGCTCGATGTTGAGTTTAATAGAATCAGATTTGAGTTTAAAGCAGCGGCATTGACAAAAATGATTTTTGCATAATACTCAATCATTTCTTTGGTGTTGGCATCAATCACTCTCACGCCCGAAGCTTTACCTTTCTTTTCATCATAAATGATAGAATGCACCACCGAATGAGGGCGAAGTGTCATTTTTCCAGTACGAGCCGCCCACGGTAGGGTAGAGGAATTACTACTGAAATAGCCACCATACGGGCAGCCACGCTCGCAAATGGTGCGGTGTTGGCAAGTACCACGCCCTTGGTCGAAGTGAATTTGTTTGGGTTGCGTAAGGTGAGCTGCACGCCCCATAATAATGTGGCGGTCTTTGTAATTTTGGGCTACTGCCTGGCTAAAATGCTTTTCGACGCAGTTCATTTCGTGCGGTGGCAAAAACTCACCATCAGGTAGGTTTGGCAAGCCATCCTTGTTGCCCGAAATACCCGCAAATTTTTCTACATAACTATACCACGGAGCAATGTCTGCGTAGCGAATTGGCCAATCAATAGCAAAGCCGTCACGGGCTGGGCCTTCAAAATCAAAATCAGACCAACGTTGGGTTTGTCTGGCCCACATCAACGATTTTCCTCCTGTTTGGTAGCCACGAATCCAGTCGAATGGTTTTTCTTGGACGTAGGGGTGCTCGGCATCTTTTACAAAAAACTGCTCTGTTCCCTCATAAAAAGCGTAGCATTTGCTGATAATTGGGTTGGCATCACGCAATTCTTTGGTGATTTGTCCACGATGCTCAAACTCCCACGGTTGTTTCATGGTCGTTGGGTAATCGGTTACGTGTTTTACTTCACGTCCACGCTCCAATACGAGTGTGCGTAATCCTTTGCCAGTCAGCTCTTTAGCTGCCCATCCTCCACTAATTCCCGAGCCAATAACGATGGCATCGAAGGTTTGTGCTTTTATTGAATCTATATTTATGTTTGACATTTTTATCGTTGATTTTAAGGAAGACTTCGCTTTAAGCGAA
>NZ_JBMLRC010000182.1:0-3293 GCF_049241225.1 Emticicia sp. | reverse complement strand
GCGAAGTCTTCCTTTGAATATTACTTCTTAACAGGTACACAGCCGTGATAACGAGCTGGGGCAAATTCAAAAATTCGTAGGTTAGTCATTACGTATTCTGAGTTGAGATAGCCTTGAATCGTGAGGTTTTTCACTAAACGCACAAAGCCTTTTTCATCGGTATTCTCCGAATTCGACATTTTATTCAAAACTTCGAGTTTTTGCTTGCCATCACATTCAATAAAAGTCTTTGAGAAATCTCTTTTTGCAGCAGCATCAACCAAAGCAAAGCCTTTCGAGAAAGTTTCTTGCGATTTTTTATCGTAGCAATCGGCCACCATTTTGATGGTAAATTGATGTACGTTGAGGTCTTTTGCTCCGAGAGTATCTGTTTTAGGAATAATCGTTTCGACGATTTCTGCCAGTAGATTTTCTTGTGTTTCCGAAATCTTTAAAGAAGTGCTTGAGATGGCTTCTTTGTTCCATGCGTTTGCCCACGAAGGTAGCACTATTGTACCGCCAATCGTTAGGGCAATATTTTTTATTGCCGAACGTCTTTGCATTTTGAGTAGGATTGAATTTTAAACGGATACAAATAAAACAATTTTTTACTGCACTTGTATAGACATATTGTATTTTTTGCGGTAGAGAGAGTCGGTGAGTGAAAGTTGTATGGTTTAGATTGTAGAAATTTGTGCTTTGTCAAAAATTATTTATCGTATTATTTCGTTCTCAACTGTTATTGGATAAACCGCTCCAAATATTCCGATTCCACCTTTGATATTTGAATAGCCTAAATTTGGCTCAGAAAACCGTTCAAAAATCCCCACATCACTATCGACCTTGCCTCTTCTTTCAATAAAAAATTCGTAGTTTTGGTCGATAGATGATACTGTTGTGAAAATATTTTTTAATCTAATATTAGATGGAATCGGAAACCTACCTGTGTAAATAAACTCATCTAAAACACTTGATTTTATAACCGATGCTCTGGTATTGTCGCTGTCCCAAATTATGCTTAGTTTAGTCGGCAAATTTGTTGCCGTAACTCCATCAATGATTGACTCTATCAAGTAGGCTTTTTCGGTGTTTTTCCAGTTTAATGAAAATTGGATTCCGTTATCGGTTCTTCTGTTTTTTATAGCTTGTATTTGAGGTTTGTTTGGAACAATACACGAAGCTTCAAGGGTTTTATTGTTTACTTTCACGGTTAAATAATATGTTTTTCCCGAAATAACTTTCAACTTATCTTGAAGAGCTTCGTATCGTTTATCTGTTGGGTTATAGAGTAGTTTTTGTGTAGTTGTACCGTCAGAAATAGATACTTCGGCATTGGTTATTTGCAGAGAATCATTTTTTATTACTTGCCCAAGTAAAATTCCTTTCGATACATAAACTGTCATTAGTGGAGTTGTAGGCGAAACTAAACTACTGACAGCAATTAAATTATTAATATCGGCAGTATTTTCTTCTACTTTCCATTTTTCGCAAGAAGTGCAGATGAAAAAAACAATAATCAGTTTTATAGCTTTCATTACGTAAAAAATTAAAATTTGAAAGAGTAGTTTAGCGAGGGAATTAGCGGTAATAAACTAAGATTACGTACTTCAGTCGTAATTCCCGAACCCAATACACCCGAAACAGAAGCAACGTAATAATAAAACGGATTGGCTCGGTTATAGGCATTGAAAACGCCAATTTCCCAAGTGCGTTCCATTCTCTTTTTCTTTTTTATAAACTGAATACTAAAATCAAGTCGGTGATAAGCTGCCGTGCGAAAACTGTTCCGTGCACCATAATAAGGAAGTTTAAAATTAGCTGGTTTATTTACTTCATCAGCATCAGAAAATAAACCCAAGAACGAGCCTTGTGGAATATTTATCGGACTACCAGAAGTATAAACCCAACTTGCCGCAACTTTTATTCTTTGGGTAATGTCATAACTCCCCACAATATTGAAGCTATTCCTAATGTCTTGCCTCGGATAAAAGGGTTTTCCTTGGTTGAGTTCTTGAAACCTATGAATGGTTTTTGATAATGTGTAAGAGGCTATTCCAGTTAATTTGCCAGAAGTTTTACGAATACCCCATTCGCTTCCAACCGAAATCCCTTCGCCTTGGGTTACGTTGTCTTCCCACAAAAAATCTTTTAATTCTGCATCGAAAGATGTTACTTTTACCCCTTCTCGGTAACTCAAAATATTGTTAAATTTCTTGAAATATAAGCCCGTAGTGAATAAAATATCACTTTTTTTGAACATTTTTTCTGCTTCAAGCGATACAATATCGGTTTGTTGTGGGACAAATCGCTTAGTGGCAGGAATCCAAGTATCTATCGAAAGCCCAAGCCCATTGTTTGATAATAAACTTATATTTTGGTTCATTCGGACATAAGTAGTTTTCAATAATACTTTTGCCTTGGTTTCATAACTCAACAAAGCTCGTGGTTCGGGCAGAATGAAAATTTTATCTTTTACAAAAAAGCTATTTAGCCTAAAACCCGAATTTAACAACAATCTTTCGCCAATACGATAGACATTTTCGAGGTATATTCCTGCTTCTATATTTTTGTAGGTATTGATAGTGGCAATGTTTTTGGTATTTACAAATACATCTAATTTTCGGGGTGTTACTGTGTGAAAGGTAGTCTGAAAACCAAATTTTAGCTGAGACTTGTTAGTTTTATAATATTCAAAGTCTGATTTTAGGCTAAAATCTCGAATCAACGAAGAAATACCTTAAGACTGGTTGAGGGTATCAGTCTTTGTTTGTCTGAAACCTTTTGAGGCATTGGTGGTCTGATAATTAGTGTAGGTAAATGTATTGTTGAGAAATAACTTCTGATTAAATAAATGATTCCAACGCAGAGTAGCAGTTTTGTTTCCCCAATTTGTGGAAGAGGAAAAGTCAGAAACCACCGTACTATTTGCTCTTTTTTCTTGGGTGGATAGTTCATCATACCCTGTGTAGGTGCTGAAATATAGTTTATTTTTGGCGTTTAGTTCGATATTAAACTTGGCGTTTACATCATAAAATTTGTAGAGAAGTTTTTCGCTATTACCGCTATCTAATAACTTTAGTAGTGGGTCGAAGTAAGTTCGGCGACCCGAAATTATAAAAGAAGCATTTCTTCTGAGAAATTTTATAGGACCCTCCAGCGTTAATCTACTTGAAATGATACCAATTCCACCTTCCGCATGAAAATCATTTTTGTTTCCCTCTTTCATCTGAATATCTATCACCGAAGAAAGCCTTCCACCGTAGCGAGCAGGAATACCACCATTGAAAAAACTAACATTTTTTACTATATCGGGG
>NZ_JBMLRC010000181.1:0-2265 GCF_049241225.1 Emticicia sp. | reverse complement strand
GCAAGAGCTTCATCGGTTGTTTTGGTAAAACCGAAGTCATTCGCACGAGTGAAATATTGTTCGCCACCGTCGATACTTCTTGCACCGAGAAGTTCGTGAGTGCGTAATAAACCTACATATTCTCCTTGCTCCGAACCAACTAAATTTTGTCCACCATCGCCACGAGTCATAGCAATATAACCCGCACGCACCATTTTTTCTTTAGAAAGCCAAGTGATGAACAAGGTATTTTCATCATCTGGGTGAGCCGCCACGTAAAGTACGTTGCCAACTACATTTAATCTTTTGATTGCCTGTAAAATTTCGCCCGTGTTCATTTGTTTGGTTTGGGCAAAAACCGAAAATGAAATCAGAGAAATGAGCAGTAATGATATTTTTTTCATTGAGTAAGGTTTAAGAGTCAATAGTTTAATTATAATGTTTTTGAAGTTTCTATTTGGTCAGCCGAAATTAGTGAAGAAACCGCGAATCAGAAAGAAATTATTGTTGTCATCTATGACTGGGCCACATTATTCGACAAAATAGCCAAATTTATCTGCTTTTTGTCATATTAAAACCGATAAAATAATGTTTTTTATCAAAAAAATACTAAAATTGTGTTTTGGCTTTTTTTAACAACTCAATTAACTTAAATTTGCGAAAATTAAAACTACAGTAATCACTAAACTCAAATACAATTACTTATGGATTCTATGATTGTTTACCTTGTTCCATTATGCGGCGTAATTGGCTTGCTCTACACAGCTTGGCGATTCAGTTGGGTATCGAGCCAACCTGCTGGCGATGCCAATATGCAAAAACTCTCAGGCTATATTGCCGATGGAGCGATTGCATTCTTGAAAGCAGAATGGAAAATTTTGGCGTACTTTGCTATTCCAACGGCTATTCTTTTGGCTTGGTTAGGTTCGTCTTCACCAAATTCATCTTGGATTATTTCTATTGCCTTTATTATCGGAGCGGTGTTTTCGGCTGTGGCAGGATATATCGGGATGAAAATTGCAACCAAAGCAAACGTTCGTACGGCACAAGCGGCTCGTACATCGTTGGCTAAAGCACTTCAAGTTTCATTTACTGGTGGTTCGGTAATGGGAATGGGAGTTGCTGGTTTGGCAGTTTTAGGTTTAAGTTTATTATTTATTGTTTTTTATAATTATTTCGCAAAAGGTGAGGCTTTGACTTCAGAAAACATGAGAATCGCTATCGAAGTATTGGCTGGTTTCTCATTAGGTGCTGAATCAATCGCTCTTTTTGCTCGTGTGGGTGGTGGTATTTACACAAAAGCTGCCGATGTAGGTGCTGACCTTGTAGGTAAAGTAGAGGCTGGTATTCCAGAAGATGACGTTCGTAACCCAGCAACAATTGCTGATAACGTAGGTGATAACGTGGGTGACGTAGCGGGTATGGGTGCTGACTTATTTGGCTCGTATGTTGCCACAATTTTAGCAACAATGGTACTTGGTCAAGAAATTAGCGTTTCTGATAATTTTGGTGGTTTCTCACCAGTTTTATTGCCAATGGCAATTGCAGCCGTTGGTTTATTAGCATCTTTGGTTTCTACATTCTTTGTACGTATCAAATCTGAAACTTCTTCAGTACAAGCAGCTTTAAATATCGGAAACTGGGCATCAATCATCATTACATTTGTTGCTTCTTATTTCTTAGTAAAGCATATTTTACCAGAAACACTTTCGCTACGTGGTCATGAATTTACATCGAATGGTGTGTTTATGTCAATCGTTGTTGGTTTGATTGTAGGTGCATTGATGTCAATCATTACTGAATATTATACAGCAATGGGTAAGCGTCCTGTACTTTCAATCATCGAAAAATCAGGTACAGGTCATGCTACAAATATTATTGGTGGTTTGGCTGTTGGTATGGAATCAACAGTACTTCCAATCTTGACTTTGGCTGCTGGTATCATTATGTCATACTATTTTGCTGGTCTATATGGTGTTTCGATTGCTGCTGCTGGTATGATGGCTACAACTGCCATGCAATTGGCAATTGACGCTTTCGGTCCGATTGCTGATAATGCAGGTGGTATTGCTGAAATGTCTCAATTACCTCCAGAAGTTCGTGAGCGTACTGACAACTTAGATGCAGTAGGTAATACAACCGCAGCAACTGGTAAAGGTTTTGCGATTGCTTCGGCGGCTTTGACTTCATTGGCTTTATTTGCCGCTTTTGTGGGTATTGCAGGTATCAAAGCAATTGATATTTATAAAGCTCCAGTTTTGGCAGGTTTGTTTGTGGGTGGAATGA
>NZ_JBMLRC010000180.1:16758-18136 GCF_049241225.1 Emticicia sp. | reverse complement strand
CCATTTTCAATCCACTTGATGATGACCGCTTTTTCGTGAGCCGATAAACTCAAATGAGATTTGGGCGTAGGCATTACATAAGTTGGGTCGGTAGAAAGGATTCGGTGAAAAACCTCACTTCTCTTTAAGTTTCGTGGCGAAACGGCAACTTTTCCGGGGCTTTCGGGTAGTTGAGCATAAGCGGCTTCGGGTAAATCTAAGCGTAAACCTGCTTTTTGTTTGGCTTTATCTGGCCCATGACAAGCAAAACATTTATCCGATAAAATGGGCTTTACGTGAAGGTTATAATCTAAACTTGCAGGTAAATTTTTATAGGCAAGAGCCACATCTTCGGGCAATTTTGTAGGGTCAGCATGCTGATGCCCATTCGGTTTGAATGACCATAAATAAATACAAGCAATGAGTAATAGTAAGTATTTTTTCATGATTAATTCATTAGTTGAAATGGCAAATTTTGATTAATGAGTAAAAGTTTTAATAATTGAATATTTATTACGTCGTACAGATACTCCGTTAGGAGTTAAATATTGGTAGTAAAGCTTATGTACAAATTCAACTTGCTCCGTAGGAGCTAAACCAATTTACTCAGGGTCTTTGAAAATATATTTTTCATCAAATTCAATATCGAACAACTTTAAAAACTCCTTGTATTCTTCTAAAAATGTTCTCTTTTTGTGGTGTTCTTCTTGGTTTTCAATGTATTTTATGATAGTTGGTAACTGAGATTGTCCGTAAGAAAATGCGGCGTAACCTTCCTGCCAAGCAAATTTACCTTTGGTGAATTTATTTTCGTTTATCCAAAGTGAGGTCATTTGTTTTATATCTCGCATCAAATCGGCAAGTGCTTGTGTACTACGAAAGCCAATTAAGATATGAATATGGTTAGCCATGCCGTTGATAATCAGAACTTTGTGGCCATTATTTTGTATGATTCCAGTTGTGTATTTATAAAGTTTATCTTTCCATTCTCGTTGAATTTGGCTTTGTCTAAATTTTACCGCAAATATCAAATGCAAGTGTATTTGTGTGAATGTATTAGCCATTTTTTTGGGTGTATTTTTGCGTTGTTGTTGGTTGGTTTAGCTCCTGACGGAGCAAGAGCTTTTATTTTGATTTTTTCTACCGATATACAACTCCTAACGGAGTAGGTTGAATTTCAATGATTTTGTTCTCTAATTCTTTTTTAGCAATTGTATTTTGGGTTATTGTTGGTTTAGCTCCTGATGGAGCATTAATAAATACGATTGTTTATTTATTACCAATATACAACTCCTAACGGAGTATGCCGAGCTTCAGCAATTTTTGCTTGAATTAGCAGCGGGTTTAAAATGTGCCGTAGGCACTATATATCGGTAGAAAAGACTATCCGAAATCAAAA
>NZ_JBMLRC010000180.1:13064-16658 GCF_049241225.1 Emticicia sp. | reverse complement strand
CTCTAAAGAAGCGTCCGTTATGGCAGTATTTTCAAGATTTAACTTGGTCAGGTTTTTAAAATTAGTGATTTTTTTAATGGCATCATCATTGACTGGTTGATTACTTAATCTTAGGTTAATGAGTTGATTATTAATACTTTCCAAATCGTTTAATAATGTAGGTTGATAGTTTCGGACATTCACAAAATTGGCCGAAATATAATTTGAGCCATTGCTCAGATAAGTAATTCTGATGTTTTGTTGTGTTAGTTTTTCAAGTATAGCAGGACTAACAGCTTCTACATTACTTGCCAATAATTTTGAATCTTCTTCTTCGATGACTGGAACATTAGTAATTGCTTCTGATGAAATCGGTATATTTTGAATGAAGGTTTGCTCTAAAGGTTTTTCATTGGCAATAGTCTCAACTTCTTCTACAAAAGAAGCTCCTTTTTTTATCCAAGAATAAATGGTCGAAATCTCGTTTCTGGTAAGTTGCATTTTACCTTTTGGGGGCATGTGTTTATCATCGTCTTCGGGTAAAATTAAATGCGTAAATAATGTACTTTTGTTTGGATTCCCAACGCTCACAATACGTCCATTTTTGCCACCTTTTTTTATAAAATCTTCCGAATCTAAGCGTAAACCACCTTTCTTTTTGCTGGCAGAGTGACAGTTATAACACTTAGTTTTAAGAATCGGAATAATCTTATCTCGATACACAAACGATTTTCTTACGGCCGCATGATTGATGCTTTGTGTCGTGTCAATATTTTCAAAAGAGGCAATTTTTGTGGTGTCTATCGAGATAGAAGTTTTGTTTTGAGAAGTAAAAAGATAGCCTTCACCATGTGTGATATTTCCCCCGAAATGCCCCGCTATTGTCAAACAAATGATGGTTGCGGTTGCTAAAATCCAGCGATGATTTTTGAGAAAATATGCCAAAATTCCAAGTACGGCGGTACTTATACCTGTCCATTGATGCTTGAAAATAGCTTCGGTTTCGTAGTCGCCAGATTGGGCTAAAAACCAACCTGCTATACAAGCCATGACAGAAGAAATTGTTCCGAGAAGTAGTGCTAAATCAATGGCAGCATTCATGTCAATCTTTCTGAATTGCTGCAAAATCATCATTACATAAGCAAAAATCAGAATGCCGATGGGCAAATGCACAATGAGTGGATGTAAATGTCCGATTAATTCTGTTTGAAACATTTTTGTTTTTGTACAAAGATTTTCTCAAAATTAATCAAATTTACTTCTCAGAAAAGAAAGTGGTGAGATTAGATTTTATGTAGATAAAATTGGATAGAATGTATTTTAGAAGTCAGGTTTTTATGCCTGACTTCCAAACTTTTATAATTTCCCTTTCAAAAAATCAGCCGTATAATTGCCTTCGAGTTTGGTCATAGCTTCAGGTGTACCTTCAAATGTCAAATGACCACCTTTTTCGCCACCTTCGGGGCCTAAATCAATAATCCAGTCGGCCGATTTTATCACTTCCATATTATGCTCAATGATAATCACCGTGTCGCCTTGGTCAACCAAAGCATTGATGGCTTTCAAGAGCTTTTTGATGTCGTGGAAGTGCAAACCAGTAGTTGGTTCGTCAAAAACAAAAAGCGTTTTACCTTTATCCGCATTGCCTTTGCTCAAGAAAAATGCCAGTTTTACACGCTGAGCTTCTCCACCCGAAAGCGTACTTGACGACTGCCCCAAACCAATATAACCCAAGCCAACATCTTGGAGCGGACGAAGTTTATCTGCCAATTTTGGCTCACTTACACTAAAAAATTCAATGGCTTCGTCAACGGTCATTGCCAAAATATCAGCAATATCTTTTTCATTATATTTTACTTCCAGAATCTCCTGTTTGAAGCGTTTTCCGCCACAACTTTCGCATTTTAGGCGTACATCGGCCATAAATTGCATTTCGATTGTCTGCTCGCCTTCACCTTGACAAGCTTCACAACGCCCACCATCAACGTTGAATGAGAAGAAAGCTGGTTTGTAATCTCGTGCCTTTGAAAGTTGTTGTTCGGCCATCATTTGGCGAATGTAATCATAAGCCTTGATGTAGGTAACGGGGTTCGAGCGAGAAGATTTTCCAATCGGATTTTGGTCAATCATTTCAACCTGCGTGATGCGGTCGAGTGAACCAACCAAACCAGCGTATTTGCCTGCTTCTTCACTATATTCTCCTTTCAAACGAGCGATTGCAGGAAATAGGATTTTACGAACTAAAGTCGATTTTCCCGAACCACTCACACCTGTAACAACTGTCAATACCCCTAACGGAAACTTTACATCCACTTCTTTGAGGTTATTTTCTCTTGCCCCTTTCAGTTCAATAAAATCAGTTGGTTTTCGGCGTTGGATAGGCACAGGAATTTGGTCGATTCCTGTGAGGAAATTGATAGTGTGGGACGTGCTATTTTCGCTTGATTTTTTATTAATTTCTGTCCAACTTCCTTGAAAAATCAACTCGCCACCCAGCCTTCCAGCATTTGGGCCGATGTCAATGATTTGGTCGGCAGCACGCATGACTTCTTCTTCGTGTTCAACCACCACAACTGTATTGCCCATATCTCGCAAAGATTCCAGAACGCTTACTAAACGCTGTGTATCTCGTGGGTGTAAGCCAATACTTGGTTCGTCAAGAATATACATCGACCCAACCAACGAACTACCGAGCGAAGTGGCCAACTTGATACGCTGAAATTCACCGCCCGAAAGACTTGAAGCAAGACGATTGAGGGTTAAGTATCCCAACCCAACTCGTTCCATAAATTCCAGTCGGCTGTTTATTTCTATCAAGATTCTTTTAGAAACGGCTTTCTGATAATCGGGTAGTTCTAAATTCTTGAAGAAAACTGCCAAATCTGAAATCGGCATCAAAACCAAATCAACGATTGAAGCACCGCCGATTTTTACATAACTGGCATCTTTGCGTAAGCGTGAACCTCGACAATCAGGACAGTCAGTGCGGCCACGATAGCGAGAAAGCATCACACGGTATTGCACTTTATGCACTTGACTTTCAATGTCGGCAAAGAAAGCGTCAAGTCCTTGAAAATATTCATTACCCGTCCAAAGTAATTGTTGTTGTTCGGAAGTTAAGTCTTTGTACGAGCGGTGAATTGGAAAATCGAAACGAATGCCATTTCTGAGCAAAGGTGCTACCCACTCGCTCATGCGTTCGCTTCGCCACGGAGCAATCGCTCCTTCAAAAACTGAAAGGTTTTTATCGGGAATTACCAATTCTGGGTCAATTCCCAAAACTTTTCCGAAACCCTCGCAGCGTTTACAAGCTCCATAAGGATTATTAAACGTAAAGAGATTTACGCTCGGTTCTTCAAAAGCTATTCCGTCGAGTTCAAATTTATCTGAAAATGTACTGCGAATAGTTTGGCGTTCGCCAGTTTCGGCATTTGTCGTGATAATATCAACTATACACTCGCCTTCGCCCTCAAAAAATGACGTTTGTACCGAGTCAGAGAAACGAAATTGTGTATCTTCATCGTCGTGTTTCACAACGTTTCTGTCAATCAGAATCTCTAAATCTTGTTCTTCTGAGAGTTTTATTTTTGCTTCTTGTAGGTCTTCGATTTGCTT
>NZ_JBMLRC010000180.1:0-12964 GCF_049241225.1 Emticicia sp. | reverse complement strand
AATCTTGTTCTTCTGAGAGTTTTATTTTTGCTTCTTGTAGGTCTTCGATTTGCTTTATTTCTCCATCTACTACAATACGAGTATAACCTTTTTGGAGCAAAAGCTCTAATTCTTTTTCTATTTTTCGGCCTTCTTTTACTTTCAGAGGAGTTAGCACCATTACCCTTGTGCCTTCTTCGTGCGAAAGAATGAAATTCACTACATCGGTTACTGTATCTTTACGTACTTCTTGTCCCGAAACAGGCGAGTAAGTGATACCCGCACGGGCAAAAAGAAGTTTTAGGTAATCGTAGATTTCAGTGGTTGTTCCGACCGTTGAGCGAGGGTTTTTGGTGGCAACTTTCTGTTCGATGGCAATCGCTGGCGAAACACCTTTGATATAATCGACTTCGGGTTTTTCCATTCGACCCAAAAACTGACGAGCATACGAACTCAAACTTTCGACGTACATACGCTGCCCCTCGGCAAAGAGTGTATCGAAAGCCAACGAAGATTTGCCACTTCCCGACAACCCCGTGACTACCACAAGCTTGTTGCGGGGAATTGCCACATCAATATTTTTGAGATTATTTACTTTTGCTCCCTTGATGATGATGTATTGCTTCGGGTCAAGAGATTCGACGTCGGTATGATGCGTGTTTTGGGTATTATTCATTCAATTGTTAAAGAATAGCTCGAACTAATTTAACTATTTTTAGGGCAATATAGTTTCGTCATCTTTGTATAATTAAGCGAGACGAACCTTCGTAGCCTTCGCCTTTGACTCGGATAATGTAAGAACCCTTTTCCAGCCCTTTTAGATCGACTTCTTTGCGTTCGGCAGTATCTTCTGCCCTGAAGTTTAATACCTGTTTTCCTATGAGATTAAAGATACTCACATCTAAGTTTTTGATAGTCTCTTTGGTGTCGATATAAAGGAGGTTGCTTGCGGGGTTTGGATAGACCGTCACGAGATTACTTGAGGCTTTGAAAGTAAATATATTTGAATCTGTTGACGAACAGCTAATGGTTTGATTATTAGGTGTTTGGTAGGTGCGAATCGTAGAGACTTGATAGTTGCCATCTTGAGTAACTTTCAGATTCTGAGTTGTTGTTCTTGAGAAAATTACTTTGTCTTTTTTCCATTCAAACTGGTCGTTTCTGGTAAGATCTGAACTCGAAATGGTTAAATTGAAAAGACCTATTTGGGCAATTGTTGGTTGTTGGGGAGGTTGGTTTATAGTTAAAGTTGGTAATATTGTTGATGGAGAAACGCAACTAAATTTATCGTTTATCTTTACAGAAAGTTGGTACGTACCTACTTCTGTTAATTTCAATAGTTTAGTAGTGTCATTATTACTCCAAAGTATTTTATTATTATCGACCGAAAGTTTTATGGTATCGCCTTTGCATATATTACTTGCAGGCAAAATGCTCACTTTGGGAGCCGTGGGAGTCGGTTTTATTTCAACTTTTACTATATCAGAATCTGTTGAGAAGCAGCCCGCATCGCTCTTTGCTTTTACTGATAATTCATAAGCTCCAATACGACTTAATTTTAAATCTGGCAAAGTACTATTATCGCTCCAAATAATATTTTGGTTTGCATCTGCTGAAAGTATAATATTTTCACCCTCACAAACGCTACTGGCTGGCGAGACCGTAATTTTAGGCTTCATTGGAATCGGATTTGCTTTTACAGATACTTTGTCTGAAACTTCCGACACACAGCCAAATTCATTTTTGGCCTTTACCATAAACTCACCAGTATTACCAACAGAGATTTTCTGTGTATTTTCTCCCGAACTCCAGATGTATGATTTTGCCCCTATCATATTGGCTGTAAGCTCAACTCTGGCCGAGCCATCGGTGCAAAATTCTAAATTTTTATCAGATGTGATGCTTGGTTTGGTGGCAGGGTATATCACATTCGTATTGATACTTGGAACGATCAATTTGTTTCCTCTCTGGTCCTTTACTGCCACCGTAAAAATTCCTTTATCGACCGTAATTTGGTTTGTTTTGGCATTATTCGACCATTCGTAGCTTTGCAAGCCTTCGGGTAGTTTGATGCTTACACGATTATTGGCATCGCAGCTGATTTCGGGTTCGATGATTGGTTTTGCCAAAATCGGTTTTGAATTTCGAAAGAAGTTATCGTCCAGCGATTTATCCCAACTTTCTGCCAAAAGCGAAATGCCCATATTGCCAGGCACATTTCTGAAATGTACACCGTCAAGTCTCGGAATTTGTAGATTATCAGTGAATGGCCCCGCAAATACATTATTTCCTGCTCGGTTAATAATTCGGTTTTGTCCGCCGATAATTTCGGGGTTCGAAGGGGATAAATATGTAACCGATGTTCGAGCCACCATCCAGGTAAGATTCTCGTCGAAATCATTTCTCGAAATATCAATCACTCGTTGAAGATTCGTAGTATAAGCATCGGCCGAAAGCCTATTGGGCGAATTATCGGTTTCGCCCTGAATCCACAGTAGCGACCGAACACCCATCAAAGCACCGTAATATTGTAACGTATTTTTAAGATTAATGTAAGGCAAACCATTCGGTAGCTGAAAACGTCCGCCAACGTCTAACACAAAATTGAAAGTGGGTTTTCCTTCGGCACTTTCTCGCCAATTAATAACCGAAACCAGCAAAAGTCCTTCATTAAAAAATGCTACTGGCACATTCAGTCTTCGCACGAGCCTATCGCCCAGTTCGCCATAGCACCATGGGCCATCGCCTTGCGGAGCAACATTTACATTTTCACCTAATTGTACAAAATTAAGATTTTCGGGTAGCGGACTCAGCACATTATTATTCTGAAAGTTTATGGCATTTACCCTATCGTCAGTTGCTCCTTTTGCTCCAAAATTGGGTATTCCTTGAGCATTTGATTGCCCCAGTGCTATAAAAACCTCGCCAATGCCTACTTTTTCGATGCTTACCGTTTGAATCGTGCTGTTGTTTCTTATTGCTCTGATATCTAGTCGATACCAGCCACCTTGTCCTTGTATTTTTCCAGTAAAATACCCAGCTTTGGGTTTGTCTTGTACTACTGCCCAATTGGTTTCTACACCTTGCCCAACTACAATTGGTGTGAGTTTGGCCTCGACTCTATCAATTTCTTCTGAGTAATTACCAATAATATTGACAAAACCTATATTATCGTTGTTTCGCTGAAAGACAATTCTGTTTGTAGGAAAAGTAACGTTGATCTGAGCCAAAACCCCAAAACTCAATACTGCAAAAAAGGTTGATAATAAGACACTTTTGTTGAAAGTAAACAAAAACTTGTGAGGCATCGATAAGCTATTTTCGGTGGTGAATAATAGTAATTTAAAGCAAAAATAAGTTTTTTAAGAGATAAACAATCAATCCAGTGCTAATTTTAGTAAATCAAATGATAGAATCTGGCCTTGAAAAAGCGTACTTTTGCAAATAAAACTTAAATTACCCAAAAGAAAATTGGAAACATCTTTCGCAGTTATTTTTGATATGGACGGTGTCATCTGCGACACAAATCCTTACCATTCGCTTGCTTGGAAAGCCTTTCTTGATAAGCACGAAATCGCATCAAGTGAAGAAGAATTTATTGCTCACATGTACGGAAAAAGCAATAGTTATATTCTGAAACATTTTTTCAAAAGAGAAATCATAGGCGAAGAATTCGACCGTATGGAGTTTGAGAAAGAAGCTCTTTTTCGTGAAATCTACGAAGCACACGTGAAGCCAATTGCTGGTTTAATCGAATTTATCGAAGACCTAAAAGCCAATGGCGTCAGAACGGGCATCGCAACTTCGGCACCTTATCTGAATATGGAAATGATTTTGAGCAAACTGCCACTGCGTGATAAAATGCAATCATTATTGGCCAGCGAAGATGTAAACGCTCACAAACCAAACCCCGAAGTTTACCTAAAATCGGCCTCAAACTTAGATATTTCGCCCGAAAGATGTGTAGTTTTTGAAGATTCGTTCTCGGGCGTTACCGCAGGAAAAGCCGCAGGGGCAAAAGTTGTGGGAGTGCTTTCTACTTACAAAAAAGAAGAACTTCCAGCTTGTGATGATTACATTGTCAATTACGAAGGACTTACCTATCAGAAAATCAGAGAAATCGTCGGATAGATTTTATAGATTGTTTATGATTTCCACAGATTAAACAGAAATCTGTGGAAATCAGCGTTATGAAATATTCATTTCATCGGCGTGCCATATTTTAACAGCCAAAAAGAACTCCATTAATATAATCGCTTCAACTGACAGGTTACAAACCTGTCCTACAATATTTATAATGCTTACTCATTTACGTACTTTTTTTACCCATCGACAGAGTTTGGCCATCGGTATGGTCTTTATTTCGGTGGGGTTTTTATTTGGAAACTGGGCAACTTTAATTCCCTACATCAAACAAAAATTTGACTTAAACGATGCCCAGTTGGGTTTACTACTGCTAAGTTTTCCTATCGGAGCAACGGTCATGAATCCGTTTTCGACCTTTTTCATCAATCGCTTCGGAATGCTCAATACAACGATTATCGGGCTGATTTTACTGGCTACCACATTTATTGGTCCAGTTGGTGCAAGTTGGTTGCCTCTTACATCTTTTATCCTGATAATTGTAGGAATGTGCCTTTCGGTGACGAACGTGGCCATGAATACCTGCGTAACGAGCCTTGAGCATCAGTATGGCATCAATATTATGTCAACTTGCCACGGAATGTTTAGTGCAGGGCTGATGTTTGGTTCAATCGCTGCCAGTATTTTGCGTGGAATGAAAATCGAACCAGCTTTACAGATGGGGGCCATCGCAGTTGTGATTACAGCTTTGGTTCTGCTACTCCGACCAACGATTTTAGGTATTCACGAAGAAAAAATAACCGAAGAAGAAAGCAGAGGAGGTGGAGCAAAATTTATTCTTCCGAAAGGAGCTTTATTATTAATGATTCTGATAAGCCTCTGCACCAACGTAACCGAAGGAACAATGGCCGACTGGACGGCGGTTTATATGCGAGACATCGTTCAGACCGACGATTATTTCATTGGCTGGGGTTTGGCTGGCTACTCAATGTTTATGTCGTTGGGGCGTTTCGTAGGCGATGCTCTCATTCCTCGTTTCGGCGGCAATGCCGTACTTCGCACGGGCGGAATTATCGCCGCTTTGGGTATTACGTTGGCCATTATTTTTCCTTACACAATTACTGCCATTTTGGGTTTTACGCTCGTGGGTGCAGGCGTATCTTGCGGAGCTCCTATATTATATGGAAGTGCGGCTCGTGTGCCAGGCATGGCCAAGGGTGCAGGTTTAGCTACCATGAATACTTTTAGCATGGGCGGTTTTTTGGCTGGGCCAGTCTTGATTGGTTTTATCTCAAAAAGTATCAGTCTTCCTTTTGCTTTTTCGATAGTAGCAGTTTTGGCACTTGTTTGGGCTTTTCTGGTGAATCGAGTGAAATTGTATTGAGAAAAATGCTTATTGCGAATAGTTGTTTTTAATTTTTTAATAACTTAGATGTAATTTCTATTCCATTTAAACTTTTTTAAAATTAATTCATGAAAACAAAATATTTAGTTCTTCTATCTATTCTATTTTCTTGGTCAAGTTTATTGGCACAAGATGATAACATTAGACTCAATAAGAACGCTGTAAGCATAACTGCCCCTGCATTTACTCGAATATATAGTATTAATTATGAGCGAGTTTTAAGGCAAAAGAAGTGGATAACGACTGCCAACGTAGGTTTTTATCATTTACCCTTGAGAGAAAGCACCAAAAGATTAAAAGCATTATTCATTGGGGTAGATTTTTTGCAGGGCAAGAAAACCCACTACCTTGATTTAGGGATGAGTTTGATTATAGATAAAACCGCCGATTTTGTTAATTTTTCGGGTAGTCCATATAATACTGCTGCCACATTAATTCCCAAAATAGGTTATCGTCATCAAAAAAAAGCCAAAGGTGTTTTTTATAGAGCATTGGTTATGCCATTTTTGTTAGAAATAACACCCAGAGAACCGATTGACCAACTGGAAAACAATCACTTTATTTTCACGAGTCCCTCAGTAGATGTATTATCTTTAAGTATAGGTTACTCTTTTTAACAATCTTGATAAGCGAACTGGAAACTGCTCAAATTGATTTTTGAGCAGTTTTTTCTCGCCACAAGCCACATACCAATTCTTTATTTACCATTAAATAAAAAAACATTTCTCAGAAATGCTACCACTCATCAGAATTATAAGCAAATACTTGCGTATGGAATGATAATTGCTTAGTTTTATCACATATATCACTAGGAAATTATTAAAAAGTATCCAATAACCTCTCAATAAAACGTTGTTGACCATTAAATAAAATTTAGTAAGAAAGTTTTTTCTTATTGAAACAAGTATTTACCTTTATATCAGGAAAACAAGATAAACGTATTAATATATGAAAAAAGTCATCTACTCACTTGGCGTCTGCTTATTGGCTGGCCATGTTAATGCACAGTTTGTCAATAGCACAGACATTTACGTAAGCGAAGGTGCAGTCGTAAGTTTCAATACCGATGTGGTAAATGAAGGTAAAATTACCAACAATGGTAAAGTTCACTTCCAAAAAAACTTAGAAAATCTTAGCTCTATTCAATCAACAGGGGTGGCGGTTTTCGATGGTAATGGAACTCAACTTATCAAAAGCAAAAACGAGCTTTCATTTAGTAAATTAATGTTGGATAACGATGTGAAGCTCGAAACACCGGTGCGTGTAAACGAAACAATTTCATTCCGTCGTGGCGTAATTGAATCTTCATCAACAAATCCATTAGTATTTTCGGCCGATGCAAAACACAATGGTGCTTCTGACTTCTCACACGTAAGAGGTGTAGTAACGAAAGAAGGAAACGAGGCTTTCGAATTCCCATTGGGCGATGGCACAAACTTCCGTTCATTCAATGTTGCTCGTAACTCAGAAAGTCAAACGCTTTCGGCTTCATACGTTTACAGAAGTCCATTGAACATTTCTGGACAAGTTTCTGAGAATGTTGAAACTATCAATGAAAACGAATACTGGACATTGAAATCAGAATCGGTGAAAGGTTCAGCTCAACTTTCAGTAAACGGACAATCAGGCTTAGAAGAAGTAGCTTACTTGAAAAGAGGTACTTGGGATGTTTTGGAAGATTCAAAACTTTCTGCTTCAACTGATTTAAAAAACGGTGCATTGTTTACACTTGCAAGAAGCCGCAATATCAAAGCTGAGATTGGTGTTTATCCAAATCCAACAGAAGGAGAGTACTTCTTGAAGTTGAGCGGAATGAACGAAAACGAGCAAATCACAGTAGATGTAACAAACCAAGACGGTACAACTGTTATGCACAGAGAGGGTTTAGTGAAAGATTTACGTAGAGCATATCAATTGCCAGAAAATCTTCCTGCTACTGAATTAGCGATTCGTGTACAAAGAGTTGGCAATAAGCCATTAACTCAAAAAATGATTTTGAAGAAATAATTTCTCAAAAAAATATATCAAAAAGGGCCACCTCTCTTGAGGTGGCCCTTTTTGATTGTAGGGACTACAAAAAAAATTGAGCTTCCGAGGAAGCTCAATAATACTTCTATTTCGAATCATTTGTTCTATAGATAAAAGATTCAAAATCTAATTGGGTAAGTAGAGGGTCAGAAGTGATCGGTAATTGTTTTTTTTTGTAAAACGCTGATAATTAGTATTTTAAGATACTACTGGCTATCGATTACTTAAAGATCATCCATTCCCTTCTTCACTCATTGGGTCCTTTGAATTAGCGACTAGTGCTAGTTCCAACAGAAGTTCCAATGTTAACTGATGCATTTAAAGAAGCTGAAGATAACGAGTTTCTAGTGCTTGTCAATAAACCACTAACTCCACCTACTACAGCACCAACAGTTGTTCCTACTGTGGTAATAACAGAAGTTAGATTAACAGTTGCAGAAGGAATTACGATAGTAGGAGTAGTAATTGTTGCTCCACCAATTACATCATTTACATCGATTTCGAAAGCGTTAAATTGTTCCATTTTTTTTAATTAAGTATAGTTAATAATTATTGAAATATGATATATTAAAAAATATCCGATAATTATGGAGAGACACAATAAATTTAGCTCTCTATTTAATAAATAAAGTGAACTACTAAGAAACAATTTTGTATAGGTGGTAGTACAAGAAATACTACTTTGGTAGTGCTTTGATAAATGCATATACGAAAACTCCTTAATGTTGGGTTTAGAAAAAAGAATATTTTTTTAGATATTGTGCAAAACAAATTAATTGAATGAGATTAGGCTAAAGAATACGATTCAGTCGGAAGAGAATTTTAGCTTAGAAAATCGATTACATATGAAGTTAGATAAAGGAAAAATACTAATTGCCGAACCATTTTTAGGAGATAAAAACTTCGAGCGAAGTGTGGTATTATTATGCGAATATAACGAGCAAGGGGCATTTGGATTGGTACTAAACCAGTTGACAAACTTGAAGTTAGACGATGTAATGGATAATATTTATGGTGAACTCCCTCTTTATTTGGGTGGGCCGGTTGAACAAAATACCCTTCATTTCATACATCGTTTAGGCAATGAAATTGAAGGGGCGATTGATATCGGAAATGGGATTTTTTGGTCGGGCGATTTCGAGCAAGTAAAGACTTTAATCAATATCGGAAAAATAACAGAAAGCGATATTCGCTTATTTATTGGGTATTCGGGTTGGTCAGGAGGCCAATTAGAGGGAGAATTGAAGCAAAATTCTTGGATAGTATCAAACCCTGATGCTAGCTTGATTTTTGAAACTCCAAGCAAAAATTTTTGGCGTGAAGTACTCAAACGCATGGGTGGGCAGTATAAAGTTTTATCAAATTACCCAACCGACCCACGATTGAATTAGAAATAATTATACCCATAAGTCAGTTTTTAGCTGTGATTTAAGCTATTTTTGTGAAAAATTAGACAAAAGATATTAGATAATTGACAATAGAAGAACGCCTTTTCTCATATCTCATGTCTATTGTCTCACGTCTTACTTTATGATATTCAATGCAATCAGAAACGGCAGGCTTCTTTAATCGTCAGACTTTATTCCTTGTTTTTTTCGGGCTAATCTACTTTTCGTTATCGCTTCCAGCAGGTTATGCGGGTTTTAATATAGATGCTTCGTGGCACGAGTCGCTTGTGATGGCGATTGATAAAGGCTTCGTTTTCGGGCATGATTTTATTTTTAATTACGGTCCGCTGGGCTATCTCAATACTGGACTTTTACCCAGAAGCGTTCCGATTTGGGTCTTGGTTTCAGCCGAAGTTTTTACGCTACTTAATTACCTGATTATCATTAAGTTTTGTTTTCAGAAAGCAGGTAAAAATTGGTGGATTGTAGCGGTTTCGTCGTTATTAATTTTTATGCCGTGGGGTTTTATCTCTGATACTTCATTTACGTTTTTCTATTTCTTTTTGTTTTGGTTGCTTTATGCCCTTCGTACGCGTAATTCGGCTGCTTTGTTGTTGGCGGTTCTAATTTCGGTGCTCATTTTCTACATAAAAGTAAACCTAAGTATTATAGTTTATGGCCTTTTTGGTGCATCTTTGGTCTATTTTGGTTTGATTAAAGCCTTTACGCTTCGTACGCTTATTGTTTGCTGGGTTGCCCAGATTTTACTGACTTATGCACTTTCGTTTATCTTGCATGTAGATATTCCAGCGTATCTCGAAGCCAGCCTAAAAATCATTGATGCCTACCAAGATGCAATGGCTGCCATGCTTCTGACTACCAAAGAATTACTTTCTTTACTATTTTTTGAGGCATTGATTGTGGTGGTCGTTTTGGCTTTTGTTTTCAAGTCTTTTCGTTCAATTTTTCAGAAAAATTTCGAGGGCGTTTACTTATATCTGCTCATTGCACTTGCTTGGTTTTTGGGTTTCAAACAAGCCCACACGGCCGTTGGAGCGTATAATATTTTCGGGTTTTTCTTATTGATGCCCCCATTGGCCGCTTTGATTTATTTATTTGCCGAAAACTCGTACAAGATTTGGGCTGGGCGAATGTTTGTGGCTGTTTTGTGCTTACAATTACTGGCCACCCAGCTGATTCGTTTTTATATTGGAGAAAAGACCCTCAAAGGATATTTACTGACTTATCCGCCAACCAGTATTTCGCAGAAAATTTCGGAGAAAGGATTTTCAGGAAAAGATTTAGTAGAAATTTTGGAACAGAAAAATCCTATAAATTACCTAAAAAGGCTCGTTAGCTACGAATATGACGACAACTTCAAAAATTCGCCAGTGCAATTACCAAACGACCTGATGGCTAAAGTAGGAAAAGCCAGTATCGACATTGTTCCGCATCAGATTTCGCATATTTATTTCAATCAACTGAATTATAATCCACGCCCAATCATACAATCTTATCAAGCCAATAGCGATTGGTTGATGAAAAAAAATGGCGAAAAATATCTCTCAAAAACTGCTCCCGAATTTGTACTATTTCGCACCGAAGCATTCCGTGAGCAAAATCCGTTTTGGGTAGAAACCGATTTGAGTGAGGCACTTTTGAGAAATTATGCTCTGACCGATACGACCGTCATTCAGCAAGATACATTTTATTTGTTTCAAAAAAATAAGGTACTTAAAGGTTTGGTATACAGCGATTTATCAAGTATTAAATTTAAACTAAACGAAGATATTTCGTTACCAAAATCAGCGAGTCCGATTCGTTTTTCGGCAAAAATTAATTACAGCACCAAAGGAAAATTGGCGAGGTTATTTTTTCAACCACCTTATTTATATTGCTTGGTAACTTATGAAAACGGCCGTCAAGAAAACTTCCGAGTGATTGATAAAATCTTGCGTGGAGGTGTATTCATCAATCAAAAAGTAACCACCCAAGCCGAAGCGTGTAACTTTTTCTTGAATAAGGGTGTTGATAATCAGAGAGTTACAAAAATTCGTTTTTGGGCGAAATACACTTCGGGCTTTGAAGAAGGCTTTGAAGGAACATTTAAAGAATTAAAAATTACCAATTAAATTATAAGTGAACCTTCCCTGTCGGGGAGGGCAGGGAGGGGCCTATGGAAGAAATAGAAAATACATTTGAACAATTTGAGCTTAATCGTCAGCTACTCAATGCGGTGGCTGATGCTGGTTATACAATACCCACGCCGATTCAACAGAAAACCATTCCGTTGACTTTGCAAGGGCACGATGTTTTGGGAATTGCCCAGACTGGAACTGGCAAAACTGCTGCTTATCTTTTGCCGGTTTTGATGAAAGTAAAATACGCACAGGGGAAATTGCCTCGATGCTTGATTTTTGCACCTACTCGTGAGTTGGTGATTCAGATTGACAAAGCGGTGGGAGAATTAGCAAAATATACCGATATTCGTCACATCGCACTTTATGGTGGCCTTGGCCCAAAAACTCAAATCGAAGCCATTCAGGCGGGTGTTGATATTATTGTTTCGACTCCTGGTCGATTCATGGATTTGTATTTGCGTGGCGAAATTGGCGTAAAAGACATCAAAGTGATGATTTTGGACGAAGCCGATAAGATGATGGATATGGGTTTTATGCCGCAGATTCGTAGTATTTTGGAGGTAATTCCTCGTAAAAGACAAAATCTGTTGTTTTCGGCCACTTTTCCCGAAAAAGTAGAGAAACTTTCTTACGAATTCCTCGAATTTCCTACTCGTATCGAAGTTTCTCCGCAAGCTACTACTGCCGAAACCGTTAAGCAACGAATGTTTCCAGTGCCAAATACGCAAACAAAAATCAATATTTTGGCGTATCTTTTCAAGACTGGCGAGATACAAAAAACGATTATTTTTACTCGCTCAAAAGACATTGCCGATAAGGTTTTTGAAGCACTCAAAGGGCCAATCATAGCCAAAGGCGATATTAGAGTGATTCACGCCAACAAAGGCCAAAATACTCGTATTAATTCGATGGATGCCTTTCGTGAAGGTGATGTAAAAGTTTTGATTTCGACCGATGTGGCGGCCAGAGGGATTGATATTCAGAATGTTAGCCACGTAATAAATTTTGATGTACCGCTCATTTATGAAGATTACGTGCATCGAATCGGGCGAACTGGGCGAGCCAACAATATCGGCGAAGCCATCACTTTCTTGACGCCTGCTGAGGAATATCACATCAAAAAAATTGAGAAAATTATTCGCATGGAAATTCCTCGTGAGTTGATTCCGCTCGATGTAGAAATCGCTCCGACACCATTTGATGAAAACCAAGCGATGTTGCTCGAAATTGATAACCAACGCAAAAAAGAAGACCCAACTTTCAAGGGTGCGTTCCACGAAAAGAAAAATCCAAGAGCTGCCGCTGCCAAGAAAAAGGCGATGACTTCGGGTAAAAGTGGGGGAGGTTCATCATCAAAAAGCTCATCTTCGGGTGGGAAAAAATATGGTTTTTCAAAAAGCAGTAAAGGTTCTAAGAGATAAGTAGTTCACGGTCAATAGACCACAAGTTTACAGAAAGTTTATAAGCTTTTTAACAGAAAAGGAAAATCGTAAAGATAATCCCGAAGGGATGAAATGATTATAGAAATGAGACGAATGTCAAGCAGAATCCCGAAGGGATGGAATAATTAGAAATAAGCATTAGAATCAAAACTTACGAATGCCCGATAAATAAATTTTTTTCGGGCATTATTAGTTTTTAATATTCAATATTGAGAAGTTTTTATTTGTAGAAATGTCATTAATAAATCCCGAAGGGATGAAATGATTATAGAAATGAGACGAATATCAAGCAGAATCCCGAAGTGATGGAATAATTAAAAATAAGCATTAGAATCAAAACTTACGAATGCCCGATAAATAAATTTTTTTCGGGCATTATTAGTTTTTAATATTCAATATTGAGAAGTTTTTATTTGTAGAAATGTCATTAATAAATCCCGAATGGATGAAATGATTATAGAAATGAGACGAATGTCAAGCAGAATCCCGAAGGGATGG
>NZ_JBMLRC010000179.1:5859-7112 GCF_049241225.1 Emticicia sp. | reverse complement strand
CGGTTGGCCGTTTCGATGTCGGCAACTGTGAGCGGAATATTAATACGTTGGTCAAGTAAGTGCCAAATTTCACCAGCATCGGTCGATTGTACGCCCGCACCACCCAGCATCAGTACTTTTGGTAAACGAACTTTTTTGAATTTCTCGCTACCAAAGTCGATTCCCTGTGGCGTAAGGCCAGTCGGAACTGCATAGAAATCTACACCATCACGGTCGGCAAGGGTTTGAAGCAAAGCTGATGGGTCGGAGCCATTACTGAAAATCTGAATTGTGCCATAATCAAAAGTGCGTTCTTTTCCTTCTACAACTGCCGAAAGTGGTTCGGTTGCTACTTTTAGGTTATAACCTTTTTTCAATAATTCATAAGCGGCACGTGGAGCGTAGTAGCTATTCCACTCAAACAAATAAGCATATTGGCTTTTACCAACAACTTTCCCTTTCGGGAAATCATTCTTTTCAACTTTTTCGCCCAACGAAACTGCCGTTTTTGCTTCTGCCGTAGGTACATTCATACAATATTGTAGCGACCAAGCCGAAATATCGTAGAATAAACTATCTTCAAACTTCGTGCGTTTTTCAAACATTGACTTGATAAGGCGGTGTTGTGGCTGATTCATCGGCACAACGTAGGCGTTTTCTTTGCTGAATGCTATCCCATCTTGGTTTTCGTCTTTTCCTAAGCGATACACATCAATTTGGTTGCGTTTGAGCATATTTACCATTTCCCAAGTTTTTATGGCATCATTTCCGCCACCAAAAACGTAGGCTTTTACGGCATCGGTCGAGCTTTCTTTATAAAAACTTCTCATGTGTTCGAGCAACTCGACACGCATTTCACGTGCCGCACGAAGCGTTGAGAAAGTTGCCGTAACTTGGTTACGAACCGTAAACGGGAAACTTAGTAAACCATTTGATGTTTCTTGCAAATGTCCACGAGACGATGCTTGTTCGAACAAAATACCCACCGAGCCATTGACATCGGGTAGGGTAGAGCCTTTTCCGTAATAAAAATCATCGTAGTTTTCTTGTGTGTAATATGCCGAACCGATTTTGTCGAGTCCAACGGCTTGGAATTTTCCGAATTTGATGGTTAAATCAATGTTTTTCTTAGGCGTTAGCGGGTGCGTACGTGCAGGAATACCCGGTTGGAAGAAAAACGTTGAAGCCGAACCCATTTCGTGGTGGTCGGTCAAGATATTTGGTCGCCAGTCATAAAACTTTACCAAACGTCCTTTACTCTCGGGCATTTGTTG
>NZ_JBMLRC010000179.1:0-5759 GCF_049241225.1 Emticicia sp. | reverse complement strand
CGGGAGAAGTAACCGTAACGAGAACTAACTCACGGTTTTCAAAAGTTTTGGCATAAGTTTCTATCTTGAAACGATTCGACAGACGAGCCAATTCTTTCATATAAGTAACTGTCTCATAGGGAGTTACGTGCTGTTCGCCGACTTGGTAACCCAAAAACTTCTGTGGTGTCGGAATTTTGGCATCATACGTAACATTCTGAGGCAAATAATAACTGTCAGCAACTTGCCCAAATGCTTGACTGATAAGTAGTTGAAAGAATAATAGGTAGAGTAGAGTGTTTTTTTTCATGTCGAGAAGTTTATATTTTTCAAACAAAGAAATGTAGAAAAACCTGTAAAACAAAAAAGCCTCTGACGTAGAGGCTTTTTTTATAGACAAAGAAAATTCTTTCTGAGTGAAAGACAGACTATTTGTTTTGCAGCTTAAAGTCGTTCAAAGTTGCACCTTCTTTTATCTTCTTCACAAAATCTATTGGAACCGACGCAATAAATGCAATTTTTGCTTCGTCAAAGTCGCTATTTTGTAAAAGACTTGTCACGAAGTTAAAATTACCTTCGAGCTTACCTTCGAGTTTACCAATTCTTTTGGCACGTTCTAAAACAAATTCCTCAATTCCCATAGTCTGCTTTGTTTTATTGGTAATTATGGTTATTTCTTCTTCAAATTTAGTAACTAATTCCTCATTTCCAAAACGAATGTATAGTTTCAGAAAGTTCATTAAAGCCCTAATTTTTTCCTTTGAAAACTGTTTACTCAACAGTAGTCTTGCCAAATCAAGTTTTAGCTCAAAGAGTTCATTTTCTTTAATTTTTCCCTTCTTTATTGCTACACGAACAGTGAGTGCAACTAATGCAAATGGGTTATTACTTTCTGATAGTTGTTGTTCGCTTAATTCTAATATTTTACAAGAGTTAAAGTCATATCTCAACTTTGTGCCTAAAAAACTTCGCTCGTAGTGCGTAGGATGAAACTTTTTGTTGTTATCGGTCAGAATAGCAAAGGCTGTGATAGGCTTTTGATATTTATCTAAGATTCTATAAAAGTACGAAAACATTCTTTCGCTAAAATGTTCATCTTTTGAGCCTTGTACTTCAATATGCACCAAAATCCACTCTTCTGTGCCATTCTTTGTAAAAACCTTTACTAATTTATCGACATACCTCGGGAAAAACTCATCAGCATTTGTCGGAAAAAGTTGTTCGAGTTCTTTATCTAAAAACTCAAAACCTCGTTCCATATCAAAAATATCATTGGCATCTGAAATAAAAAATCTTAGAAAATCATCGAATAAATCTTCTAAAATTGCTTTCCAAAGCGAGTCGTCTCTCTTCACAGTCAAAAGTAAATTGTTTTTCAAATATACTACTTTTCAAATCATATCTTTACCAAAGTATATCTGAAAGAAGCTAAAAGTATGCGTGATAAACAAAAAAGCCTCTGATGTAGAGGCTTTTTTTATAGACAACAATCCCTGTAACCTTGTGGAAAACGATTTGAGCGTCTTACAAGGTAGAAATTATAGATGTTTTTTCCTTAAAATTTTAGTTAGAAGCCTTTAGTTTTGCTTCAATCGTTTGTTGCGTATGCGGTACTGCTCTCAAACGTTCTTTCGGAATCAATTTTCCTGTATCACGACAAACGCCGTAAGTACCATTTTTGATTCTGATTAAGGCTGCTTCTAACTGCTGAGCAAACTTCTGCAATCTTCCAGCCGACTGGCTCAATTGCTCTTTTTCGCTTACATCGGCACCGTCTTCCATTAGCTTTGTGCTATTGGCTGTGTACTCTGTGCCGTTGTCATTCTTTCTACTCAACGTTTCTCTGATAAAATTCAGTTCGTTGCGAGTTGCTTCCAGTTTTTGAGTAATAATTACCTCAAACTCCTTTAATTCATCTTCCGAATATCGGGTTTTTTCTTCAACTGCGGCCATAATTGTAAAGCAGTAAACGTTTATATTTTGGGGTTTTTCAAAAATCCCACAAATATAGTGTTTTGGTAGGCTGAAACAATAGTGAGATACAATTTCTTAAAATAACTCGAAAAAAATTTATTTAAAGGTAATTTTAGAAAAACAATAAATTATTTGGTTTTGTTAAAAAATGCAAAAGGCTGATAAGGTATATCTGCCAAATAAGCTGATAAAAAATTAGTGTTAAATTTAACGATTTTAAGAAATACTTTATTTTTTCTAAGTTTGCACCGTGAAACCACATTCACGTACAAAATATTATTCTGAATATGACATATATAGAACCAGCTCCAATCAAGGATAAAGAGAATCCGTTGGAGTCAATGATGCAACGATTCGATGCTGCCGTAAAAATTCTCGGTATCAGCGATGAAATGTATTATATTCTGAAAGTACCTGCTCGTCAGGTGACAGTAGGCTTGCCCGTTACGATGGACAACGGCCAGATTAAAGTTTTTGAAGGCTACCGAGTGATTCACTCAACGATTCTGGGACCAAGTAAAGGCGGTATTCGCTTCGACCCGGCCGTAAATATTGATGAAGTAAGAGCTTTAGCGGCTTGGATGACTTGGAAATGTGCTGTTGTTGATATTCCTTACGGCGGTGCAAAGGGCGGAATTGCCTGCAACCCACGTGAAATGTCGGCTGGAGAAATGGAGCGTTTGATGCGTGCCTACACGATTGCCATGCTCGATATTTTTGGACCAGATAAAGACATTCCTGCTCCAGATATGGGAACTGGCCCTCGTGAGATGGCTTGGTTGATGGACGAATACTCGAAAGCCAAAGGAATGACCGTAAATGCAGTGGTTACAGGAAAACCGTTGGTTTTGGGTGGCTCGTTGGGGCGTACGGAAGCCACTGGTCGTGGCGTAATGGTTTCGGCATTGGCTGGCATGGAGAAATTGAGATTGAACCCGTATCGTGCAACGGCGGCTGTGCAAGGTTTTGGCAATGTTGGTTCGTGGGGAGCGAAACTTTTGCAAGAAAAAGGCGTAACGATTTGTGGTTTGAGCGATATTTCGGGAGCATACTACAATCCGAGAGGAATTGATGTAGAAAAAGCCATTGCTTACCGCAATGCTAATAACGGAACACTCGAAGGCTTCAAAGATGCTGAGTTGATTACCAACGAAGAATTATTGGCCTTGAATGTTGATGTATTAGTTCCTGCGGCCAAAGAAGACGTAATTACGCACGAAAATGCAGGAAATATTCAAGCAAAACTTATCGTAGAAGGTGCAAATGGCCCGACTTCGGCCAGTGCCGACGATATTATCAACCAAAAAGGAATCATGGTTGTGCCTGATATTTTGGCAAATGCGGGTGGTGTAACGGTTTCGTATTTTGAATGGGTACAAAACCGTATTGGTTACAAATGGGCTCTGGACAGAATCAACCGTCGTTCAGACCGTATGATGAAAGACGCTTTCGATAACGTATTTGAAACTTCACAAAAACACGGTGTTTCTCTACGTTTGGCAGCTTACATTGTGGCCATTGATAAAGTAGCAAGTACCTATAAGTTTAGAGGTGGTTACGGTTGATACTTAGAAAATACTCTTGTATTTCTAATGGTCAATTATCGTTTTTAAAAGATAACAATCAAAACCTGTAGGTATTTTCTAACCTTACAGGTTTTTTTATGGTTATATTATTCTGAATACAGAGATTTTTATTCTTTTTTTAAATTAAACGACTGTCGGTTTGTAGTTTTGTGAAAAATTCAGATAAACAATGAGAAATAACATTATAATACTTTTATTACTTTTTATCCTTTTTTCTTGTTCGGGTGGCGAAAAGACAAATACTGGTAGTAGTATTTTAGGCAGAATGGAAGATTATAAAGTAAAGAGAGTATCGCCTACACAAATCGCTTATCAGGTAGAAGAAATGGGTGCTGAGATTTCGAAAGCTTTAACGGCTGATTTTGCGAAACAAATGAAAAATGTAAGTGCGGCTCGTGGCGAAGAACTTTGTCAGTTGAAAAACATAACTTTAATTGATTCATTATCCGAAAGATATGGCTTGAAAATCAGACTTTTGGGGCAGCCTGATATTGGTAGCAATAATCAGTTATATGTAAAAGAAAAGGAAGTTTTAGAAGCATACGCCGATAACGCCGCCAAAAAGCTCGAAATGAGTGATAATATTCAGAAAATCGGTGATTCGTTGTTTGTTTATACTTCGCCGATTCCTTATGACAAAGGCGTAGGAAAACTTTGTTTTAGCGATGATTCTGGTTTTGCGATTTGGAGTATTATCTTGAAAAAATCAGAAGTGGTAAAGGCAATCAATGTAAAAGCATTGAGAGAGAAGAATGTAAAATAATTGTAGGACAAGTTTTTATCGGAGTTGCGGTCAACCTTGTCAAGGCATAGAATAAGGAAGGGTGAGATTTTCGTCTCACCCTTTTTCTTTTAAACTTATATGAGCGAAGCGGAACTTCACCCCACAGATTACAGTCCGAATTTTGCCGAAAGTTCTAACATTCTTTCGATTGGTTTACGGGCATCAGCCAACATTTCTGCTGGAAGATTTATTTCTGGTGTTTCGTCTCTCAAACACAAATATAGTTTTTCGAGCGTGTTGAGTTTCATGTGTGGGCAATCAGAACAGGCCTTGCACGCATGACCATTTTTTGAGGTTGGAGCTACATAAAATTTCTTCCCTGGAGCCGATTTACGCATTTGGTGCAAAATTCCCGACTCAGTAGCCACAATAAACTCTTGCTGAGGACTATTGATAACATATTTCAAAAGACCCGTTGTTGAACCAATGTAGTCGGCTAATTTCAAAACCGATTCTTCACTTTCTGGGTGAGCCACCACTTCGGCATTTGGGTGCTTAGCTTTCAAATCAGTAATCATTTTTCCCGAAAAAGTCTCGTGAACCATACAAGCACCGTCCCAAAGCAACATGTTACGACCAGTTACACGATTGATGTAGCCACCCAAGTTTTTATCTGGAGCAAAGATAATCTTTTGGTCTTTCGGAAAACTTTCAACAATTTTCACCGCATTACTACTCGTACAAACTACGTCAGTAAGCGTTTTAAGCTCTGCTGAGCAGTTGACGTACGAAATAACAATATGGTCGGGGTGCTGGTCTTTGAATGCCTTAAACTCAGCGTAAGGAGCCGATTCTTCGAGTGAACAACCTGCGTTGAAATCTGGTAAAACTACTTTTTTGTTTGGCGAAAGAATCTTGGCTGTTTCGGCCATAAAACGTACTCCCGCAAAAACAATCATATCGGCATCGGTTTTGGCCGCCTGTTGCGAAAGCCCCAAGCTATCGCCAATATAATCGGCAATGTCTTGAATTTCGGCAATTTGGTAATAGTGAACCAATAAAACCGCATTTTTTTCTTTTTTCAACCGAGCGATTTCGGCAACATAATCAATTTTTTCAGCGACCATCTTAAACTATGATTTAACAGATTTTTATGATTGTTTTAGATTTTTTAAAATAGAAACTATTTTGATTTTAGAATGAGTAAGAAACTCACGATGAAAACATCATAGTCAATATTTTGTGTTTTTGTGGACTATCGACCGTGGACTAAACTATTTACAGGCAAACTCCCACGTTTTGTACATGTTTACAGTCCCGAGTTTGTCCAGATACGATTCTTTGACTTTGTTTCCTTTCGAATCATATTCAAATGTACGAACACTTATGACTTGATTGTTATAGAAATAATTTTCTTTTGTCATATTGCCATTTGCATCGTATTCGTAGGTGAAATAATAATCAATTTGACCTTTGCCATTGAGGCGAGTTTTTTG
>NZ_JBMLRC010000178.1:0-3236 GCF_049241225.1 Emticicia sp. | reverse complement strand
AAGTTTTACAAATACCGCCAATATAGCCATATAGCTTATCTTGAATATGGGGTAAAATTAAGTTTTGGCGGTTTTTTGTACTGGTTACAAAATGTATGTAGTTGTAGGCGAGTGATTGTGGCATGATGAAATTGGTTTATTAAATCCAAGTTGGGTATTTTTTAGCAAATCTGTCGCATAGTTCAAAAATGTCATCTTTTTTTGCAAGCGAATTAATCCATTTCTTTGGAATAGAATCAAAACCATATAAAAGCCCAGCTAAACCACCAGCTACAGCACCAGTGGTATCTGTATCTTTGCCAAGATTAACCGCCATTAAAACTGTTTCTTCATAAGAATTTGCTTTAAACAGACACCATAGACTTGCTTCTAATGTATCTAAAACATATCCAGAAGAGGCTATTTCTGATTCATAAAGTTCATTAATCGTTGATAGTTTATACCGATGATTAGAGTTATCTTCTAATATTCTATGAAATTTGTCTAACTCGTTTTGACTACAAATAGCATTATTATTAAAAAACTCTATCACAATATTTTGCATATTCTTGAATGCCTCCCATTTATTATAGCCTTCTAAAAGTTGTAAAGCCATTTCTGTGTAAATAAAACAGGCGATGACAGAACGAATATGTGCATGGGTAAGGGATGAAACATCTCTAACGACTTGAAAACGCTGGTCAATTTCTAAATCTTTTATGTAAAAAATGATTGGTAGTATTCTCATTAAAGAACCGTTACCATTACTTTCTTCTCCCGTTCCACCAGCTAAAGTCGGAGCAGAACCTTTAGATAGTGAATACATTGCCGATGAAGTGGCTATACCAATATCAAAAACAACACCGTGTGGAGTCCAAAAATTATCGTTGTACCAACTTAAAAAATTACGAGATAAAAGCTGTAAATCATATTTTTGACAAAGCATTTCAGCTAAACAGAAAGTCAGCGAACTATCATCTGACCATGTACCCGCAGGTTGATTATGAGTACCATAACCTATCATATCGGTCAAAGGATTTTGTTTTAGATATTCCCTTGATTTAAACTCGACGGGTACTCCCAGAGCATCGCCAACTGCTACACCAAATAGAACACTTTTTATTGGATTTTTCATTTTCCTATTAATTTATCTCTTACAACCATTAAAGCATATCCCAACAGGTTTTCACCTTTCCAAAGCATTGGGTTCTCTATTTTTGGGTCGGTTGCAGCCATTCCAATTCCCCAAATTTTATCAACAGGACTTGCTTCTACTAAAACTCTTTCTTTTGTATTTAGTAAAAACTCCTTTAAATCAGAGTGCTGAGAAAATTTTTGAAAATTGCCTTCAACTACAATTTCAAACTTTTTATCGTCCCAAATTTTTGCGTCAAAATTCTTCACTAATCGCCCTAATTTCTTTGCTTCGGCTGGACTTTTAGCTTGTATAATACGAGCTAAAGTTTCGTTATCATTAAATAGCCTTGCTTTTTCGGCCATCATCCAATGTTCTGCTGATAAATAATTATGCCCGTCAACTTCAAATTTTGCAATCCACCATTGGCTGAAACAACTTTGGGTAATACTTCCATCTTTTGATGGTTGATGTCCCCAAAAGAATAGGTACTTTAATCTCTCTTTGGCTTGAAATTTTTCAATTAACCATTCATTTGTATATTTCATTGTCGTAATAGTTTTTCGTAAATAGTATAATTTTCTTGGTCGAAACATACAAAAATGATTTCTTGAAATGTATCTATTGGAGAAAAGTTTTTGATACTATCAATAGCAATTTTAGCTGCTTTTTCTTTTGGAAATTTAAAGATACCTGTACTGATATTAGGAAATGCAATCGTTTTTATTCCGTTTTCTAAAGCAATTTTTAGACTATTAAGATAGCAATTTGCCAATAATTGTTCTTCATTGTTTGTGCCACCACTCCAAAATGGACCAACTGTATGAATAACATACTTTGTAGGTAGTTTTCCAGCACCAGTGATAACTGCCTCACCTGTTGAGCATCCGCCTTGTTTATTGCGTATTTGTATGCACTCATCTAAAATTTCTTTTCCACCTTTTCTATGGATAGCACCATCTACACCGCCACCACCTAATAAAGAAGAATTAGCTGCATTAACAATCGCATCGATTTTGATTGTTGTTATATCTCCGTTAATGAGTTTGATTTTCATTTTTCAATTCCAATTCTTTTTTCAATTTTTTCATCTTCAATCTGAATAATTTCTTCAAAAGGAATATTCAAATCATCAATATTTTTGGTAATTACTTTCTGATATTCGTTTTTACAAAAATCTGTAATATCTTCTATTTTAATAATCCATTCGGTGGCAAATTGCTTTAAAATTCTTCCTTTTAGACCTAATTGAATAGCTTTTCGACTCTGTTTATTTCCAAAAGGGTCATGGTCTGGGTCCCATTGAAGCCTTACTTCTGTTTTACTCAATTCATCTCTCCAAATTTGATGAGTATCAAAAATTTTATCATCAAAACTTGAAATCGTGGCTTGTGAAAGAATCTTTTTGAAGTTTTCAAGTGAAATGGTTATCGCTAATATGTGTTGTTGGTTTTCTTTACTTGCCCAACCTGCCCGATACATCATCCATAAGAATCCTGGTTTTATCCAAGACATTCTACCAAAATTATAATTACTTCCACCAAACTTTTGATTGTCTAAAGCATATTTTGCTATATGTTGATTAAATGCCTGATAGACAATGATAGTTGTGCCGTCTGTTCTCCCAATTATTTGTTTTCCATGAATTGGTAATCGTTTTACTTGTTCAATATATTTTTCTGTCTTCATATTATCTTTCTTAAATCTATCTGCACAACTGCCTCATTGTCAATATATTTAAATGAATTAGTTGTAAAAATTTGTGTAAAACATTGGCTTAGCTCATCAAAGCCCTTACTAAAAATTCCATGACTAATTGCCAAATATAACTTTCCTGAGTTTTTCTTTTTCAGCTCGTCAGCTAAACCGATAAACGTTCCACCGCCATCACAAATATCATCTACAATCAAGCAATCGGAACCTTCTAAATCATCGTGATAAACTTTAAAACCTGTAAGTTTTCCTGTTTTTACATCCCGACTTTTACTGGCCTCTACTACCTCAATTCCACCTAAATATTCAGCTACTTTATAAATTTTCTTTAATGCTCCGCCATCGGGTGAAATTAGTTTAAGATTTGTTCCGATTTGTGTCACAACTTTTTGGATAAAATCATGATTTG
>NZ_JBMLRC010000177.1:0-2568 GCF_049241225.1 Emticicia sp. | reverse complement strand
CATACGCACACTTTTATCATGGATTGTGCTCATTCAAGCAAAATAAGTTTTTTGAGACACGTATCGTTTTGCGTCAGCTTTTTGAGCGTTATCCTGATTGGGATAAAATTGATGAAGCATATTATCTTTATGCAAACGCAGCCTTATCCGATAATTATATTGATGAAGGAATGCAGTATCTCAACCGTATTTCGGGCACAATCCTAAAAAAAGATATTGAAAATATGCTTTACTATCACTTTAGTAAGGTAAGCGACCGCACACAGCTAAAACAACTCAATCAGAAATTCCCGAATAATGCAGTCATTGCTCAACTACTTGTCAATAACATTCAAAGAAGTAAAAATGTAAGTAAGGAAGATTTAGAAATTTCAGACCAGCTTACTAATCGATTTAATTTAGGACAAAATCAAGCTAATACAAAAAAGGCACCTTCTAGGAAGGAAAACAAAGGTGTGGTAAATATCGCAATTTTACTCCCTTTCCGTCTCAATGATTTTGAAGCCAATAAATCAAATCGTGCAAATCAATACATATATGATTTGTATGCAGGTATGAAATTGGCAAAAAATAAACTCGAAGCCGAACAAATTAATGTTAATTTGCTCACTTTTGACATAGATCGAGATGCCACACTCATTTCAGCATTAGCAGAAGATAATCAGTTTTCACAAGTAGATTTATTAATTGGCCCTCTTTACCCTGAAGCCAATAAAATTGCTAATAGCTTTGCGAAATCAAATGATATCGTACAGGTACACCCGCTATCAAACAATCGTCAGCTAGTAGCCAATGACAAAAACACCTTTTTGGCAGCACCTTCTTTTGAAACTCAGTCATCCAAAGCATTGGAGTACATGAAAACCCAATCAATAGGTAAAACAGTTGCGATTTATTATGGAAATACCAGAAAAGATTCAACTTTTGCCTATGCTTACCGTGATGAAGCCACAAAAGCAGGTTTTGAAGTATTGACTATCAAGAAATTCACAAATGCTGAAGATATTGATATTCGCCGCCGTCCAAGCCATATATTTATTGCTGGAAGTGAAGATACATTCGGTGGAAAAGTTGTGAATGCACTCGATCGAAAGAAGGTAACTTCTCCAATCATAGCAGCATCATCAGCTTTTGATTTTGATGGCTCATCTCTCAATATTTTCAATCGAGAACTTTCCTTGATTCAGTTAGACTACATCAATCGAGATAAAGATGAAGTCAAAAACTTCCGCAGTGCCTATTTTAATGAGCAAAATATTAGCCCATCTTATTACAGCTACTGGGGCTATGATATGCTGCTTTTTTATGCACGAATGCTCAACAGCGGGAAAAATCAATTTCGCAGCAGTCTGAATGCCATTGAATATACCCAAGGCTTCACTTTAGATGGATTTGATTATACCAATGGCTCAAACGAAAATCAGATTGTGCCAATTATCAAATATCAAGATGGGAAGTTTATTGAAGTAATGAGGTAGTTTATTGTTGATTCGTTACTGGGAAACTGGTTTAGATACATAAAAAATGGTGGTCAAGAAACTTTTCTGACCACCATTTTATTTATCAATATATTTCAAAAATTACTCAAATAATTTATCGTACTGATTTCCAGAATGCTTTGTTGACGAAACACTGTTTCCAGCAATCAAGGCTTTTTTATCATCGCCCAAAAGCAACGATACGCCTTCTTTTTCCCATTTCTCCAACATATTTAAGCCTTCTTCTTCAAATACGCCATTTTGTAGGTCAATCGAATCCATGAAGTTGGAAGAAACCTCCATGAAACGTTGCATTTCGCCTACTTTCTGGCTCACATCATCGGTGATTGATTCCATGGCCATATCAAACATTTGGCGTTGGTCTTTATCGCCGTTCATGATGTTCATCGCCGAACGCATCGCTGAGTGGCTCGCACGAATCGCCTTACGCTCTTGTTCTTTCACCACCACTTGGTCTTTAATATCTTCGAGCATGATTTCCGAGTTTTCGTACATTTTACCCAAAACACGGTAAAGAATTTCCATCTTTTTGTACAAATCATCGAGCTTCATGTTCGATTCTTGCAGACGTCCAGCCTTACGAGCTTTTAGCACCATCATGGCTTGTTTGTCGGTTTCTTTGGCTTTACTTGCCAACGTAAGGTCATTTTGAATCTGTTTTTTGTTATTTTCGATGATAGTTTTCAGATTTATCATCTGTCCTTTCAACTTCGAAATTTGCTGATTCATCTTGCCCAAATTACCTTGAAGCTCATCAATATAAGTTTTCAAGATTCCGATGGGGTCGAGTTGAATAAACAGACCCGTAACCCAACGCATGATACTTTTATAGATGTAAAAAATCAAATTTCGCATTTTTGGGTCGAGAATCATGTAAATTACTGCCGCCAAAACAATCAGCAAACCTGCCAAATAAAGCGTATTTGATGCCAAAGTTATCAGAAATGGCAATGCTTGGTATAGTAAATATCCTCCACCCAACAATGCACCTGCGGCAAAAAGCATTCCTGTGGTGCCTTCTGGGCGATTCCAAAATGATTTAGGTTTTGATTCTTGTAATTCCATTGTT
>NZ_JBMLRC010000176.1:0-1166 GCF_049241225.1 Emticicia sp. | reverse complement strand
AATGCCCGTCGAGTGTGGATGTGGGCAAGATGAAAGCAGAGTTTTTGCAGAAAACGTATGATACGAAAGGCGTTCCGTTCCGCTCAAAATTAATCGGAACATTTACCAAACAAATGAAGTTGGCCTCGATTGCTCCGTGGGCATATAATTTCATTTTCAAAACGGAAGCTACACGCCGAGTCGCCAACCGAATTGTAGGTTTTCATCCCGACCGCACAATGCCGTTATTGCATAGCACGACATTGACAGAATGGGCAGCCAAACAAACTTCTCCGAAAAACGATAAAAAGGTTTATCTCTTCTGCGATGAATTTACGAATTATAATGATGTAGAAGTTGGTAAAAAAGCAATTTTATTGCTGCAAAAGCTTGGTTATGAGGTGATTATTCCGAAACACGTAGAAAGTGGACGCACGTATTTATCAAAAGGAATGGTGCGTGAAGCTCAGAAAATCGCTATAAAAAATGTTGAATTGCTAAAAAATATTGTGTCAGAAAATACGCCAATTATTGGACTCGAACCATCAGCAATTTTGACTTTGAGAGATGAATATCTGGAACTTGTTCCGCAAGATTTAAAAGATGCTGCCGAAAAAATCGCTAAAAATACTTTTCAATTTGATGAATGGTTTGCCCGAGAAATCGACCGAGGAAATATCAAAAAAGAAGCATTTTCGAGCGAAAAACGTTTGATAAAACTGCACGGACATTGCCACCAAAAAGCTTTGTCGTCGCTTACACCTACTAAGAAAAGCCTATCTTTGCCTGCAAATTATGAGGTTCATCTAATTCCTTCGGGTTGCTGCGGAATGGCGGGTTCGTTTGGCTATGAAGCCGAACATTATGACGTATCAATGAAAGTAGGGGAATTGGTGCTTTTCCCGACCGTCAGGAAACAAGCCGAAGATGTAATAATTGCTGCTCCCGGAACAAGTTGTCGCCACCAAATAAAAGACGGAACGGGCAGAATAGCCCAACACCCAGCCGAGATTTTGTATGAAGCCTTAAAGTAATGGATAATGAAAAATGGAGAATTGATAATGTCTCATTCGGCATTATTCATTCTCCATTATCAATTATTCATTAAAAAACTACGCTCTCATTAACTTTACCAAATCCTTATCATTTACTTCTTTGATTTGGTCGGCTAAGTCAAGGAAACGCTT
>NZ_JBMLRC010000175.1:20789-22095 GCF_049241225.1 Emticicia sp. | reverse complement strand
GAATTGAGAATTGAGAATTGAGAATTGAGAATTGAGAATTGAGAATTGAGAATTGAGAATAAAACAAACGTTTGGTATAATATAAATTATGCAAAAGCTAAAAGTAAAATGTGAAGATGGTGTAGAACTGGCAGCAGTTTTGTTTGAACCCGAAAAACCAAAGGCAGTCGTACAACTCTGTACTGGTACAGGTGCAAAAAAAGAGTTTTACTTTCCGTTTATTAAATTTTTAGTTGAGCATGATTATGCAGTTTGCACATTCGATTATCGTGGCACTTGCGAGTCGGCACCTGCTTCGATGAAAGATTGTGACTATAATTATATTGAATACGGTACACAGGATATGCCAGCCGTGTTGGAGTGTTTAGATAAAAAATACCCCGATTTACCAAAATTATTGGTCGGGCATAGTGTGGGTGGAATGAATTTCGGACTGATGCCTAATTATCAGAAACTCAGTGGCGTGGTGGCGGTTGGTTCGGGTTCGGGTTACTGGCGAAATATGCCTTTTGGGTATAGGATGCAGACATTATTTTTCTTTCATGTTTTTCGTCCGATTAGTGTGTTGCTGACAGGCTATGTAGCTGCCAAACGTTTCGGAATCATGGAAGATTTGCCCAGAAAAGTAGTAAAAGATTGGTCTGACTGGTGTAGTGTGCCGAATTATTTTTGGGATGAACGCTTTTTCGGAAAAACTGTTCCTGTGGGGCATTATCACGAACTTACCTTTCCGATTGTTCATTTTTGGACAACTGACGACCCCATCGCCAACGAAAAAAATGTGCCGCTTTTGCTCCAAAATTTCAAAACTACCAAAACATTAACTTCCGAAAAACTCATTCCTGCCGAATTAGGAGCGAAGAAAATTGAACACTTTGGTTTTTTCAAAAAGCAATTTAGAGATACGATTTGGACTAAAATCTTAAATAAATTAGAAGATATGCAGTAGCACAATTTTCCAAAATTGTGTCGAGTAAAAGTTTTATAGTGCGTTAACAGGTAATTTGGTCAGAGGGCGTACGTTGATGTATGCCCTCATGATTGCATATGTGGAACGAAGCTCCGACTTCGTTTTTGATTTTTTGATATTTTTTATTCACAATAAAAACAAGTTGGAAACTTGTTCTACTAAAATGACAAAAGAAGAACTAAAAAAAGCATTGGAAGAATGCTATAAAGTAATCGTGTCTGATGTTGAAAACATCGAAGAAGGACAGTTTTTTGCCCCAATCGGCGAAAAATGGTCGGTTGCTGAAAATATCCTTCACCTTACGCAGTCGGTAAAAGGTTTGAATCAAGCCATGAG
>NZ_JBMLRC010000175.1:0-20689 GCF_049241225.1 Emticicia sp. | reverse complement strand
CTTTCTTATGATGGTCTTGTGGAGTGTTATTTGGCAGTTTTAGCTACTGGCGTGACCGCACGAGGTGGATTTGTGCCACAAATGCCCGAAAATCCATCAAAAGAACTACTGGTCAGTAGTTTTGCAAAACATCACCAAACTTTGGCCGATTTTCTAAATGATTGGTCAGAGAGCGAACTGGACGAATATTGCATTAAACATCCTGTGCTTAAAAACCTCACTATCAGAGAGTTTTATTACTTTATGCACTACCATATTTTGCATCACCGAAAAGCTATTTTGCGATATTCAGAAATGAGTTAATTTCTCAAACCTGTAAGCGATTACAGGTTTTTTGTTTGTGCAGTAAGCTGAAAATAAATGTAAATTCATTTTTTAATTATATTGCATCCAATTTAGTGGATGATTCCACGTTTCACTTCCAACAAAATGTGCATTTATGAAATTGCTAAAACTCATTGTCTTTTTTGCTTCTTTATTTCCATTTATCACTGCTTGCGGGCAAAGCCACAGTAAATCTTTCACACGTGAAGATTCGCTTCGTGGAAGAATCACTCCTGAGCGTGAATGGTGGGATTTGAAATATTATGAACTTCGAGTAAAAGTAACGCCTACCGAAAAAGCGATTGCGGGCAGCACAACTGTATTTTATGAAGTTTTGAAGCCCTACCAAACTATCCAAATCGACCTTCAGCCACCTTTGCAAATTGAAAAAGTGACGCAAGATGGACAAGAACTATCCTTTAAAAAAGATGGAGCAAACGCTTACATGATTTCACTGAAAAAAGCCCAAGTAAAAGGTAAAAATGAGTCAATCGTCGTAACCTATTCGGGTAAACCAATTGTAGCGAAGCGTCCACCGTGGGATGGTGGCTTTCAGTGGGTGAAAGATAAGGCAGGAAATGACTTTGTGGCTACTTCGTGTCAGGGTTTGGGTTCGAGTGCTTGGTGGCCGTGCAAAGACCACATGTACGACGAATGTGATAGTATGTTGATAAGTATCACTGTTCCGAAAAATTTGACAGATATCTCAAATGGACGTTTGAGAAAAACAACCGAAAATGCCGACGGAACAAAAACTTTCGACTGGTTTGTGAAAAACCCTATCAATAACTATGGTGTGAATGTGAACATCGGCAATTATGTGCATTTTGATGAGGTTTTTGAAGGAGAAAAAGGCAAACTAACGATGGATTATTATGTTTTGCCCGAAAATCTTGAAAAAGCGAAAGAGCAATTCAAGCAAGCAAGCATGATGATGAAAGCTTTTGAACATTGGTTCGGGCCGTATCCGTTTTATGAAGATGGTTATAAATTGGTAGAAGTTCCGTATTTGGGAATGGAACACCAAAGCTCAGTAACTTACGGGAATAAGTATCAGAATGGGTATTTAGGTCGAGATTTGTCTGGTACGGGTTGGGGCTTAAAATGGGATTTTATCATCATTCATGAGTCTGGGCATGAGTGGTTTGCGAATAATATCACGTACAAAGACGTAGCCGATATGTGGATTCATGAAAGTTTTACAAATTATTCAGAAAGCCTTTACACTGAATATTATTTTGGTAAGAAAGCGGCTTCTGAGTATGTGATTGGTACTCGCAAGGGCATTAGAAACGATATTCCGATTATTGGCTCGTATGACGTAAACAAAAGTGGCTCGGGCGATATGTATCCGAAGGGTGGAAATATGTTGCATACGATTCGCCAGATTTTGAATAATGATGATAAGTGGCGACAAATTTTGAGAGGTTTGAATAAAACTTTCTATCACCAAACCGTTACGACTCAACAAATCGAAGATTATTTATCGAAAAACGTAGGCCGAGATTTAGACAAAGTTTTTGACCAATATTTGCGTGATGTCAGGATTCCAGTTTTGGAATATTCGGTAGAAAAAAACAAAATCAGCTATCGTTGGAGTAATTGTGTGGAAGGTTTTGATATGCCTGTAAAAGTGATGGCCGACGGTGGAAAAGAAGAGTTTATTTATCCAACTACCGCTTGGAAAACCATGAAAGGCAAATCGGAACTGAAAGTTGATGAGAATTTTTATGTTACTACAAAATCAGTAAGCAAATAATCAAATCAACTAATTCTACTTTGATATTATTGGACTGAGGTGCGTAGCACGCCAATATTTGTAGAATAAAAAGGGAGTCTATGTATAAAGGTGCATCGCACCGAAACAAAATGACGGTGCGATGCACCTACTTTTGAACATAAATAATTTTCTTTCTACAAATATTACGCAACTCTGTTGCTAAAAATGGAAAGGTCCAAAGTGGAACAAAGAAGGCGAGTTTCAAAGCTTGCCTTTTTTATCTCAAAACCGCCACTTTTCCGACAAAACTTTCAGAGCCATCTTCGGCAACACAGAAAACCATGTAGATGGTAGAAGCGGCTCGACTTCCCTCAAATTTTTGCAAGTCCCATGTGGCAGTTCCACCGTTTGATTTTGTTTCGTAAATCAATCTTCCTGCGGTATCAGTTATTTTTATAGCAGTGTTTTCACGAAGTCCCGAAACTGTTAGAACGCCTTGAAAATCTGGGCGAACAGGGTTTGGAAATATTCGTACTGAGTTGAAATCCTCACTTGGTTCGGATGAATCGGTGCGGTAGGAGAGTAGCCCGTTTTGGGTTAAAACAAAGATTTCGCCTGAAGTAGAATCAATCGCCAAATCTATGACGTTTTTTGAGGGTAGCGGACTGTTTTCTTCGGTAAAATTTAAAATCTGCTCATCTGCCGAAGCCGAAAAAAGGTTTAGACCGTTTTGAGTAGCAATCCATTTTCGGTTTCCGCCATCAATTACAATTTTATTGATGACTTCCTGCAAAAGCAATCGTCGAGTTTGGAAAAACGGTGTATAGGCTTCCGAAGCAGTCGTAAAAATATCTCGTGTCGTGACGATTACCGCTACGCCATTATCTGTCCCCACCCAAAGTAAATTGTCTCGGTCTAAGGCAATTGAATTGACATTTGAAGTGGGTAAACCTCCTGCTCCTCTTCCTGCGAAATAAAAACGGGTTCGATTAGTGGCTGGGTCTGAAACTCTTAGTGTTTGTCCCGAAATTTGCCAACGATAACCGTATTGGTCAATTATATCGCTACTGTTATTGGGTATTTTGTTGATAAGTAGGCTTTTCCACAAGTTATCCACAAATGCGTTCCCTGTAATACCTAAGGCATAAATCGATTGATTTCGGTAAAAAATTGAGAAAATATCGCCTTTTACGCCATTGGGGCTGTAAGATGTAAAACTTCCAGAAAAGTTACTCAATAGACCATTTTCTCCATCAGCAATCCAAACTTTTCCATCGGCATCGGTTTCGAGTTCGTTTGGAAAAACGATGAGATTATCTTTTGGAAATGATTGGGGTTGAAAAAGTTGAGAAGCGGCACTTGCAGTTATTGGTTTCCAGTTGCCAAAAAATTGCAGGTTTGTAGTAGGTGAAAAACTTGCCCCCAATACTCCGCCCGAAGTGTTCGCAAAGATACTATCACGAGCAAAAGCTATTTGTTTGACTGCAACTTTTCGGCCGTCTTTGCCAATATTCTGATAAGTTTCCTTGACTTCGTTTTTCTTCACATCTAAAACCACCAAGCCAAAATCGGTCGCCAGATATGCAAAATCACCTCGAAACTCTATTTGATTAATGGTTTTGCTATCTTGAATTGCATCTGTTTCTTTGATAAAATCAATATTCTGAATCTTGTCTGGAAGGCCTTCGGTAGTAATACTCATCAGGTCAATATTACCAGTTTCGTAGGCGATAATGAGGGTTTTGAAGTCAGAATTATATCTGATTTGCGAGATATTTGTTTCGCTTAAATTATTTAACTTTGAGAGTGTAAAGCTTTGATTAGTAGCCTTATCGAAGTAGAAAAAGCCATTTTTTGAGAAACAATAGATTTTGTTTTTTTCTACAATTTCTACACCTCTTGCATTAAAATAGTCGGCGTGGATTCGCCAAGTGTCGGTCGGGATTTGTGCGAAAGTTTGAGAAGCTAAAACAATAAAAAATAGGCATTGTTTTAGTTGAAATTTTGTTGTTTTTTTGAAGCAGAATAAAGTGTAAATCATTTTAGAGAGATGGTAATACCTTTACTTTTTCTCTTAAAAAAACTTCTCCTTTTTCTAAAAAAGCTTTAGATTCTGGCGTAAACTCGTACTTTTTTCCTTGTAAATTAGGGTTGATAGTATAGTTTATTTTTGATATTTCTTTAACTTTTTTCATGACGGATAAATAATAAATGCTGTATAATCTTGGTTTTTGATAAACTCTTCGGGCGAACCATCGCTTTTCAAACCAACTACTTTAAAATTAAGTTCTATTATCTCAATGAATTTAGAAATAAGGCTTCGATAGAGTCGAGTTCTAGTGTTGGTACTTCCACGAAAATATAACATTTTATCGGGATATTTATCAAAAAATACGAGCATTGTTTGTGCTACCGTACTCAAAACCTTATCTCTGTCTTTATTTTTACTTACTGCAATGAAGTCTATTTTTCCATCAGGTGTAATATCGCCAAAACCTAACTGAAATAAATTATCATAACCCTTTATCTCTTCATAAATAACAGCTTTTCTGATGGTTTTATTATCACTTATACTTTCAAATTCAAATACGAGAGCATCGGGAGAGCTTTCAAATTGATAGTGTGGTTTTTCAATATTAAGCATTTCTATTGTTACTTCTCTTCATTCAAAACCGTTTCGATGATATATCTTGGGCGAGCTTTTACTTCTTCATAAATTTTGCCAACATATTCACCAATCAAACCGATGGCAATCATATTTGAGCCACTGAAAAAAGTCATTGGAAGCACGATTGAGGTCCAGCCTTGTACCGTAAACCCAAATAGTTTACAAACCAAAACCCAAACCGTGATTCCCATCGCAAATACAAAATTGAAGATACCGAACCAAAGCACCAACTTCATCGGAACTGTCGAAAACGAAGTGATGCCATTCCACGCAAAAATTAGCATTTTTTTAAGTGGATATTTCGATTCACCAGCTTCACGTTCGAGGCGTTTGTAATACACTTTATCGCTCTGAAAACCTATCATCGGGATAATTCCGCGAATAAAAAGATTGGTTTCGCCAAAGTTTGAAAACTCGTTAAGTACTTGATTATCAATTAATCTAAAGTCGGCGTGGTTATAAACCGTCGGAACGCCCATGCGTTGCATGAGTTTGTAGAAAGACTCCGCCGTGAAACGTTTAAAGAACGAATCGGTGCTGCGGTCGTTGCGTACACCGTAAACAATTTTTGAGCCTTCTTTGTATTTTTCGAGCATTCCATCAATGGCACGGAGGTCGTCTTGTAGGTCGGCATCAATCGAAACGTAGCAATCGAATTGGTTTTTGTGGTGTAATAAACCTGCCACCAAAGCCGCCTGATGCCCAAAATTTCGTGAGAGCTTCAAGCCAATGATATTTGAATCCCTTTTGCAGATGCTATCAATGATTATCCAAGTCGAGTCACGGCTACCGTCATTCACAAAGCAGATTTTACTGTCGGCCGTGATGGCGTTTCGTTCTTTCAATTCTGAAAAATACATCGACAAAGTGCTATACGTTTTCTCAAGAATTTCTTGCTCGTTGTAGCACGGGACAACCAAAAGGAGTTTACACATCTAATTTTGACAGGATTTTGTAAGATTTTGCGACAGACAGGATTTAGAATCTTCGATTCAAGCGATTTTTCCTGAAAACCTGCACAAAGTTACAGAAACATTGTCTTTACATCAAGAAAAAACCAGTTCCATTCGTGCGAGTGGCCATCGGATGCAAGAAACAGATGATTGCAATCAGAAAAAGTAATACTTTTAATTCTTTTTCTGTAAGATACTTTTGAGCGATGACTAAGGTTAAAAAAATGGTAATGACTCCGTAAGAGCCGCTTCGAGTAGAATCGAAAGTAGTGAGAGAGCCTACCAACATGGCCAATAATGCACCCAAAATCGCTAAAAGTCTTAGCCAATCTTTGGCTACTGAAAGGAAAACAAACGCCAATAAAATAAGTAACCACCAGCCCTCAAAAACCCACAAGAACTTGAAGCCCCAAACTGGCCAGCTTCCGCCAAACATTTCGGCAAATTCGCCAGGTTTGGTGGTGTCGTGCATACCGAGTTTATCAACCAAATAAAATTTACGAACAGCACCATAAGCCGCCCAAGCTGCTACAACGGCCAACATTTGTAAGTTTATTTGAATCTTGAATGGCTTGTTTTCTTTCCATTGCGGCACAAACCACCACCATAAAAATACCATTCCTGAGCCTACGCCCGCACGTTCATCGCCCCAAAAAGCCAATGATAAAAATATGAATATCAAGACTGGATTTCGGTAGTATATTGCCAAAAATAAAGCAAAATAGCAGAAAAAGTCTCCATAAGTGGCATTGTCTATAAAAAATGCAGCACCCATATAAGTAGAAACAATACCTAAAACTGCATAGAAAATGCTGTTTCTATCGTTTATGGTTCGTTCCAGAAAGTTAATAAGCATATAGAGGAACACAAGGCCCAAAATTAATTGCAAACCATACAAAACGATGCTTACGTGCTGAATATGTAGTGCTTTTACGAATGCGGGCATCGTGAGCCTAAACGTGCGGTTATTCATGCCCGTAAACTCAGGGTAGGTCCAGTTGTAAGTAATGCTCGCTGCTCGGTCTTTGATGGTTTGGTAAAGGAAGTATTCTCGTTTTTCTTTGATAACAGCAGTGTAAAAATCGCCAAAATGACGAAGCGGAGAAATATTATTAAAAAACGAAAGCAACATAACGCCTACGGCTACTATCACAACTCTCGATTTCCATTTTGGGCCAGATAAAAACGAAGCAATTTTTGCCTCAAAACGCTGATATAAATTTTCTAAAAAAGACATTTTTGGTTAATGTAGAATTGAGAATTAAGAATGTAGAATTAAGAATTAAGAATTAAGAATGTTTCTGCACAAATATTTCTAAATAAAAATACAAAGATGCCTATTTATTCAACAAAATGCCAAATAAAATCCCATTGAGATTCTGTACTGGTAAGATAAAATGTAAAAAACGATTTTCAAGCCGTCTGGTAAGAAACAAACGGAGGAGGATTTCAAGCATAAAAAAAGCCTAAGATTAAATCTTAGGCTCGTAGTTTCTTGAATAGCTGAGGATTCTCTCAATCGCCGAATCTGATGGCGAGAGCTGAATTTTGTCCATGCCCGATTTCAAATCGGCACAGTCGAGGTAGAAATCAAGCAAATCTTTATCAAAAAGAAGAGCTTCTTCTACTAAAGAGTTTTCTTGGTTTGATGTTTCATTATACAAATAACGAATCACATCATTCTGCGTGCTGGTAAAGGTTTGTGTCATAAGCGTACGCTGATTTTCCCATCATTTTTCTAAGATTGATGAGAGCATAACGCATTCTCCCTAACGCCGTGTTGATACTCACGCCAGTTGCATCGGCAATTTCTTGGAACGACATGTCATCGTAATGACGCATCACCAAAACCTCACGCTGCTGGTCGGGTAATCGTTTGATTAAATCACGTAAGTGTTCGTGAGATTCACGCTTGATTTGCATTGATTCGATTGAATCTTCGGCAAATTCGAGTGTGTTAAACACATTGCTTCCGTCTTCAAACACTACGGTCGGGTAGCGTTTCTCTCTACGGAAATAGTCTATCGCAAGGTTATGAGCGATTCGGAGTACCCACGGTAGAAATTTTCCTTCCTCATTGTATTTGCCATCACGCAAGACCTCAACTGCTTTGATAAATGTATCTTGAAGCAGATCTTCGGCCACGTACTGGTCTTTCACAACAAGATAAATCGTGGTATATACTTTTGATTTGTAACGTTGGACAAGCGTAGCAAATGCTTTTTCATTGCCACGAATATACGCTGATACAAGCTCACTGTCGTTAACTTGGACTTTTCCCATTTCAGTATTTCAATTTAGTTAACGTAGAGCTTTATGCCATATTGTATATTTGTGTTTAAATTGTAGAAGAATTTTTGTTTTGTGTCGAAAGATAGATAAAAATAATGATTCGTGTCAAGTGTTTGAAATAAAAAAAATAGTTAACGGTTTGTTAATAATCCAAATGAAATTTCGTTTTCATCGTTTTAGACCAAATACTAGACAAAAATGGCACCAATGGTTTTGTTTAATTTTGAAATTGTAAATATCTGATATTCAGATATTTAATAGGCCTTAATAGTACATTGTTTTTTTCGGTATCATTTTTGCAATACTCATGCAAGTGAAATAAATATAATCATGGAAAAAATGTTTGACTTTACTCGTAATTTTCATCTGAAAGTTAATAAACTTCTCGCAACCAAGCTTTTATGGCGAAGCGAACCTGATTTGAAAGAAGAGATTCTTTCCTCAAAAAATCATTTTTTTAATACTAAACTAAACAAAGTAATAATTGTACTTTTTTTAGTTTTTGGCTTTTCGATTACCCAATCATTTGGACAGCGTGACCAGATTACGACCCAAGCAGGTGAGAAAATCCGCTGTCGAATTTTAGATGAAACGCCCAACCGTTTTGTATATGCGTACCTTTCTCCATCGGGCAAAGTTTTACGAAATGAAATCTTCAAAAATTTAGTATCAGATTTTAAATATAATTTCTATCCGAGCGACATCGTGACCAAGGGAAATAAAATGCCCGAAGGTTTAGGTGGAGCCAGAGAAGAAAATGCTGCCACAACTCAGCGTGTAGATACTCGCAAGGGCGAACCTACCAAAGCAAAGAGTGAGCCGAAGAAAATCGATAAGAAAGAAGAAGCAGTAGCTACAAAAAAAGAAGCTGAGAAAAATACTGAGCCAACAAAAAAAGATGATAAAGTTGCTACCAGCGATAAAAAAGCTGCTCCTAAAAAAGCCGAAACAAAGCCCCAAAAAGAAGAAGTAGTAGCTAAAAAAGAAGAAAGAGTGGTGGCTCCAATGGCCGCTCCGAAAGCCGATAATGAATTTAATAATTATCTAAAATGGCGAGTAGGCGGAAAAGGGGGCTTTGGTAATATGTTGGCTAAAATTCCAACTGAAAATGCAAGTGCTTATACATTATATCAAGAAAAACTCTTGCGTGGCTTTACGTGGGGGCTTGATGCTGCTTATTTTCCTGTTGATAATTTGGGTTTTGGCTTGATGTTCAATAACTTTCAATCCAGAAATAAAGCAGAGAATATTGTTTTTCGCAATGAAATCTTAAACAAATTAGATACAGGTAGCATCTCTAATAATCGTTCGATAAAATACGTTGGGCCTGTTATTTATTATCGTAAAAATATTGATTTTAAAACAATGGTAATATTAGGCCTATCGCCTGGAGTGTATTTCTATAAAGATAAAGGCTCTTACAATGATGCTCAATATACTTTCAAAGGAATGGATTTTGGTGCCTCGGCAACGCTTGGTATCGATTTCTTGCTTGGAAATGATATTACAGGGCGTGATATTATTTTAAGTTTAGAAGCTGGCTATAGTTATGGAAAGATGAGAGCGTTAGATTTTGGAACAGGCAGCCAAGCAGTCAATTTAGCTACACCAATCGACTTGAGCCGACTTGATTTTACGGTTGGTCTTAGATTTACTCGTTATCCGAAATATTTTAGACTAACGTCATACTAAATAGTTCTGAGTTATGAGTTCTGAGTTTTCTTCGCAAAGTTTTTGGCTGAACAACCACTCAGAACTCAGCACTCAGAACTCTCCCCAACGTTTGGGTTTTCATTTCAGTCTCGTTCCATTCTTTTTCGGGATTTGAGTCGGCCGTTATTCCGCAACCAGCATAAAGCGTAGCTATATTTTCTTGCAGTTTCATCGTACGTAAATTTACAAAAATGTGCGACTCGGTTTTTCCATCGCCCGATTGCATATTCACAGGCCCTAAAAAACCACTATAAAACTCGCGGTCGTAGCCTTCATTTTGTAAAATAAACTCAGTGGCTGGTATTTTGGGCATTCCACATACGGCAGAAGTTGGGTGCAGTAATTCAAGCATGACGGTGGCCAGCTGAGGAAAGTTTACGGCTACTGTATCAATAATAATATCGGTGCGAAGGTGCATCAAATTTCCTGCAATAACTGTCTTTGGGCCTTCTTCTTCAAACTCCCTTACTCTTATTTTTTTTAAGCAATTGATGATGTATCTGGTCACGAAAGATTGCTCCTCAATCTCCTTTTGTCGCCATAGAGCTTCTGAGGGTTTTATTAGATTACCTTCTGCATCATAAGCCGATTGAGTGCCAGCCAACGCCATCGTACGAAAGATACCACGAGAATCTTGGCTAACCAAAATTTCAGGCGAAGCACCCACCCAAACTACTCCCAAGTGTGGTAACGAAACCGCCGATACAAATGCTGAAGTGTAGGTTTCACAGAGTTTATCGAATAAGCTAATAATATCGAAATTGGCTGGTAGGACTACCTGTTTTGTACGAGAAAGTACAACTTTCTGAAAAATACCCGATTCAATTTCGGCAATACCTTTTTTTACTAAATCTACAAAATCGTGTTTTTGTGTTTGCTTAGTCTCAAAACTATGGTTTGTGGATGTAGCTTGCTTAGAAATTGAGTTTTCTAATAACTGGATAAAATACGGATTGACCGACGAAGGTGTAATAACTTCTCTGATTAATTCGTTTTGAGTTGACCCATTAGCATTGAAGATATAGTGTAAATCGGCTTTCAGAAAGAAAGTTTTATCTCCATCAGGGTTGACAAAAGGCGAAAAAGCAAAGCCAGCACCGAGTTCTTCAAAGTCGATTTTGGTTTGTTGGGGTATTTCACCAAACGAAGTCAGAAAATGCTTTTCAGTTTGTCGGGGTAAACGCCAAATAGCCGTTGGGAAAGCCAAGTTTTTTGCTGAATTCCAAAGGTTTTGACGAGAATTTTTATTTTCAATAATGGTTGTTGTCATGAAGTAATGTAAAAATCTTTCAGTAGAAAAATAGAATTTATTACTGAAATTGGCTTGTTTGTCAGCTTCATAGGCGAATTGGAAATTCGCCCCACAAATAGTAAACAAAATTCAAAAGAAAATATTCCTAAAAATAGTAGAAGTTTTTTTGGAATGTAGATATTCGTATGATTTTTGCTTGAAATTTAAGCAGCTTACCGCCAATTTTCTACCAAAAATAAATCCTCAAATTGTTATTCCAACATTTATTTAAAAACAGAGCGATGAATAAAATCTTATACTTACTGATAATACTATCTTTTTCATCGCATGCGGCTGATGATAAAGGCATTAGGTTTACTGAAGGCTCGTGGGCCGATATTCTGAGCGAAGCCAAAAAACAAAATAAACTCATCTTTATTGATATTTACACAACTTGGTGTGGGCCTTGTAAGCTGATGTCGGCAAAGGTTTTTACTGACACTAACGTCGGTGAAAAATTTAATGAATCTTTTATTAATTATAAGATTGATGCCGAAAAAGGCGAAGGCATAGAATTGGCCAAAAACTATGCTATTACGGCTTATCCGACTTATTTGTTTGTGAATAGTAGTGGCGAATTAGTATATCGAGCATTAGGGGCAATGCCGGCCGATAAATTTATTACTGAAGCCGATAAAGCGATAAGTACGGGTAAAAACTATAAATCGTCGAGTGAGTTGGAAAAGGCATTTAAAGAAGGTCGCCGAGACCCTGACTTTTTGTACGAATACATGAAGCGAAAGAGTCTCAATGGCAGCGAAAGCTCGGTATTATTAGATGAATATTTGGCTGCAATACCAACATCGTTGTACAAGACAGAAAAAGTGTTGGCATTGATTGCCGAAAACATCGGAACGATTGAATCGAAAGCTTTTGTGATTTTGCGAGATGCCTTAGATAGGTATCTAAACATGACAACTTCACAGCAAAAATATGTATTGAATGGTATCTCAAAAGCCAAGCGTAATACATTCAAGAAAGCCGTTGATAGTCGAGATAAAGCATTGCTCGAAAGGTTGATTGATGCCGTTCGAGCCACTTCATATAGCGAAGCGGGCTTCGAGGCCGAAGAAAAACAGTTCCGCTTAGAATATGCCAAGATTACAAGAGATGGAGATAATTTCAAGAAAATTGCCACTAAAGAAGCAGCAAAATTGATGGGCAAGACTTCGGAAGACTTGGTTGCCGAAACCCAACTAAAAATTATGAATTTTAAGGAAGGTGCAAAAGCTAAAAACTTGGATGAAACGACACCTCAGTTCAAGATGATTTTAGATAATTTGACCGACAATGCCCAAAAGACAACTTCGTTTCAACTCAACGAATATGCGTGGGGTTACGTACAGATGATAAACACTCCGAAAGATTTAGAAGAAGCATTAAAATGGTCGGAGCGGGCAATAGAATTGGTGGAATCGCCAGCCAATTTGGATACCTATGCTAACTTGTTGAGCAAGCTTGGTAGAAAAAAAGAAGCTATTAAGGCAGAGAAGAGAGCCATTAAATTGGCCAAAAAAGAAGGTGGCGATACAAAAGATTTACAACAAACACTGAAAGATATTAAACGAAGTTGACTTTAGTGGAACACGGATTTTCCAATAATCAATAACTAATTTTCCAGTAACCCCAAAAAAAGGCAAGGATTTTGTAATTGATATTATGTAAAAAATAGCTGTATTAATGAAAAAGATGATTTTGGCTATGAGCGTATGTCTCGTTGTATTGGTGTACGCTTGTAGTAGAGGAAATGTAAAACAAATAAGTTTCGTAAAAAACAACGACCGAACAATGGAAGAGATGCTGGCCCAAGCAAAGAGTCAGAAAAAAATCTTATTTGTAGATGTATATACAACGTGGTGCGGGCCTTGTAAGTGGATGGATGAAAATACGTTTGCTGATGCTCGTGTGGCTGAAAAATTCAACAAAACTTTCTTGAATTATAAAGTAGATGGCGATTCTTTTGAAGGAGTCAACGTCGGCATTATTTATCGAGTAGATTCGTATCCTACCTATTTATTCATTAGTCCAGAAGGAAAAGTTATTCATCGAATTGAAGGCACTATGTCGCCCGAGGGATTAGTACAAGAAGCCGACTTTGTGGTTAATCGTACTCTACAAAATTCAAAATGAAGTACTTAGATGAGCAGCAAGTAATGGTTGGAGATATTGTTGAGGTATCTGGTAGAGCTAAGACTGAAGTAGTTGTTGTAGAAATCATTGAGCCTAATAGCCTTCAAGCTATTGAGTTGAATAGCCCAAGTGGAGGAGTGATGATAGATGACCCTGCTACTGGCTTGACTCTCTGGCCTTACATGGACGAAGATATTAGCCTTGTTCGGAGAGCAAACCTTTCAATTTTTGATTCGTAAACTCAACATTGCGTAAAAACCCCTAATGAAATGCGTATTTTTACGCTATTACGAAATAATCTGATTCTCTACATTTGTGCTATGCTTTGTGAAGCCATGGAATGTAGCTAAATCCCACATTTGTGAATTCTCTGGTGAACTTAAAATAACTCTTGCTGATTTTAAAATCAGTCATGAAACTAAAAAACTAAGGCTTTTCGCTACCATATCCACGCTTATTAATAAGCCATGAAACATAAAGATAGCCCAGTTTCGTTTTCGAAAACTGGGCTACTCTATAAATATTCATACTCTCATCTAAAGTTTTGGAAGTGCGTTTTTGAAAACTTCTCGGTAGGTACCAACTTTATACTGTTCGAAAGGCTCTTTTTTGTTATAATCTCCACCTAAATAGGTTACTATTTCGTGAAACGCCTTGGCATTTAAATAACCTGGTAATGGCTGAATCATGTTATACTGAGCGTCGAGAAATACGGTTGTCGGATAACTTAGCTTTCCTTGTAAAAGAGCTATTGCAGCCTGATTGGCACCTTTACTGGCATCGAAAGAGTATTTAGTATTTCCGATAATTATATCTTGCTTTGATTCGGCATCGAGTTTAACCATGTAGAAGTTTTTGTTTAGGTAATCAATCACTTCGGGGTTTGTGTAGGTTTCTCGGTCCATCACTTTACACCAACCACACCAAGCAGTATAAACATCAACGATTGTTTTGCGGGGTTCTTTCTGTGTGCGTAGGTATGCTTCTTGAATCGTAAGCCACTCGACTTCTTTTTTTGCGGAAGCGGCTTTTTGTTGGGCAAAAACACCACTCGAAAGCCCAATTAGAGCTATGAAAAGATATATTTTCTTCATTTTTTTGATTTTTATGTTAAAAACGGTTTTACTTAAAAGTTTATTATAGGTGGTCTATAACAATACTAAATCGCAAAAACTGTACCGAAAAAGCAAGTATTTATTGATGTGTAAATATAGGATATTTTGCCGAAACAAGTAATCCAAGCGACGATAAACGTACATTGCCAAAACCTACACGTGCAATTGGCATTTTGAAAAATGGCTCAGCTTGAATGCTTAGTTTGCGGAATAGCTGATACTCATAGCCAAGTGAAAAATTTAGTACACCCAAGTAATAAGTTCCACTTTTTCCCTCCCATGTTTTCCATTTGATTTTTGGATCGGTAGGGTTTTCGTAGTTATAAACATACTTTTCGTTGAGCATGATGTAGCTGGTTGCTCCTGCACTTATAAACCAACGAGCAAGTGGCTTTGGATTAAAATCATACCTAATATTTATGGGTACATCGAGCATCTTACAAGTTGCATTAATATCGATAAGTTTTGGTGGAGATGGCCAATTATAAGGCCATGCATAAGATTCTGGATAAGCACCATAATATTTCATTGAACGAATTACACCACTTTGAATACTCCATTGCCTGTTTATGCGGTATTCTGCCAAAATAGCCGAATTACTTCCCAATTTGGCAAGTTCATCGGCCGTTACTAAGCTCAGATCAGGCGAAATACCAACTCTAAAATATAAGCCTTTTTTGAATGACTGTGATGTACTTTTGGGAATAACTGGTGCTTGTGTTTGCGGATTTTCAAACGCAATTATTGGTAAAAGTATACTCGACTTGATAAATGTACCTTTGGGGGCGAGTAAATCAAGGTTTTTGAGCGTTAAAGGGTTTTCGTCGATAATAGCACCCTTTGGAGCGTTGGATATCTGAGCATTATTCACAATGCTGTTGTCCGAAGCATTTACACCTTCATTAGTATTTGCTGAAGGAATATTTTCGGTGCTGTGTTTCTGATTTTTAGCTCCTTTAGTTTTTATTACCTCAGTGTTATTCTTTGAATATATCGCTTTTTCAGTCGAAATAGCATCACTTTTCTCCGATTTTTCTACTGATTTTCTCTCAACACTCCCCGAAGAGCTACTATTTCTTCTCGAAGCTTCCTCCTCAGATTTTTTTGCCGATACTGTGCGTTTTTTGGTATTCACAACAGAGTTTTTGGCGATAGACTCCTCGGCATTAATTGTTTTATCAACAGCTTTACTTTTCTCAAAACTTTCGGCATTTATGGTTGGCGGTATTGAAGTTTTGTTCGCTGTTGTATTTTCTTTATCGCTTGGTGGCGTATTTTCGGCTGTTTTATTATTGGTTTTATTTTCTTCAGCTTTTGTAGTTTCGTTTTTGCTTAAATTGTCTGTATCTACTTTAGATGTTGTTACATTATTTTTTGAATCAGTATTTATTACTTGATTTTTAGAAGTTTCGGGGGTGCTTTCTGAAACTTCACTTGATTGGTTGCTTGAAGGTTTTAATGAATGATAGCCTCCGAAAATTATAAACAGACCAATCAAAAGTAACAAACTTCGCTTCAGCCAAGGGTTCACACCTTGGCCACCTGATGGCGGCGGTGCTGCGGCATCAAGTTTTTGGCTCATTTTTGTCCATGAGTCAGGGTCAAAGTCAAAATCCATTTTTTCAGCTGATTCTCTGAAAAGATGGTCCAACTCGTCGTCCGACATATCATGTTTGTTTATATTCATTTAAAAAAGTGGTTAAATTTCTTTGAAGTTAGGGCCTGGTAAGGCCTTTTCTTCAAGCAAAATCATTTTTCGTAAGGCTTCTCGAGCCCTTGAAAGGTTTGATTTTGATGTTCCAACAGAGATTCCGAGTTGATTACTTATTTCCTCGTGCGAAAAGCCATCAATAACGAATAAATTAAATACGATTCTATAGCCAGATGGTAAACGCTGGACAAGTTGAATGATTTCTTCGTGATTGAGTTGGCTTAGGGGGCTGCTATCATTCGAAGAAACCTCATAGGCTTCTTCTATGTTTTGGTGGAAATAATGTTTTTGTTGACTCCTATAAAAATCAAGGGCGGTGTTAACGATAATTCGTCTAAACCACGCTTTAAAGGGGTATTTTGGATCGTATAGGTCTCCTTTTGTAAAAATTTTCAAGAAACCATCATTTATAATTTCCAGAGCTTCATCACGGCTCTGAGTGTATCGCATACAAACGCTCATAGCAAACCCATAGAACTGCCGATAGAGTTTTTCTTGACTCTTTCGGTCACCTCTTACACTCAGGTGGAGTAATTCTTCGGGGTTTTCGCTTGGCAGATTGTTCGCCATGAACTATTTACGTAGGTTTTAGCTAAATGGTTGCGTTAATAGGCAAAAGTCGCAATCAATATTAATTAAAAAGAATGAATTAAACAAGGCTTCTGATTTTGTCGGAAACTTGATTTACATACAATATAGATTATATTTGACTAAAAATACAACAATATTTTATAATGACGGAATATTTTGATTTAGTGCTGCGAGCAAGTGCGGTATATATTTTTATAGTAGTGGCCATCAGGCTTTTTGGTAAGAAAGAACTATCTCAACTTTCGGTGGTGGATTTGGTATTTATCTTGTTGATTAGCAATGCCGTACAGAATGCAATGGTAGGCGAAAATACCTCTTTAGTAGGGGGGGGAGTTGCCGCAGGAACACTCTTTGTGATAAATTATATCCTGAAAAAACTCATTTTTCGTTTCAAGCCCATCGAAAAATTTATTGAAGGAGAGCCAATTGTATTGATTTATGATGGTATGATTCAGAAACAAAATGTGAGAAGAGCAGGCTTTACGATGCAAGAATTAGATGCCGCCGTAAGAGAACATGGTGTTGATAGCATAGAGAAAGTCAACTTAGCGATGCTCGAAGTTGATGGAAATATCAGCGTTTTATCGGAAGATTTTAAAGCAAGAACCCGCAAAAAGCGGGTTCATAAAACTTTGGGAGATGTGCAGTAATTATCACAAAAACATCTTTTGGGCTTCTTCTTTCAATGTTTTGAGGGCATCGGCAGTTGGTTGCTGATTTTCGTTGATTACTTTTTCAAAGATTTTTTTTGAGAGATTTATCGAAGTCGCATCAGAAGAAACCTCGGCGGCTGATGTATTAATCAGAGCTACCACATCGTTCATCGCTCCACGGATTTTTTCCCAAGATTCGTGTGAAATATATACTTGTTGAGCAAGGTTATGATTAAATTCGTCTCTTATTTCTTGTAATAAAAATCGCTGATAATCAATGGCTTGTATGTCGGGGCTGCCAAGTCTGATAAGCAAATTAGCGGGAGTGATTCGCTCTAAAAAGAGTGTCATACGCTCGTAGGCTTGTAGGCGAATGGGCGTGGTTATTTCAATAGTTTTTTGTTTTATTTCTAACTCTTTCTGCTCGAATTGCTTTTGTAGGAAAGTCTGAATCGTGAGATACATTCCGTATAAAACAGCTGCTGCTGGAATCAATATTTTTAGTAATTCGATGATAGCTTGCATATTTTTCAATTTTGTACATTACAAAAGTAAGCTAAGTGTGTGCGGCTTCAAAATTTTTTTGAGGAAGGCTGCGATTAATTAAGGAAGACTTCGCTTTAAGCGAAGTCTTCCTTTGAATTTTCATATATATTTGCAGCATGGTAAGATTTTCAGAAATAGCACGAACAGAAATACTAAAAACGCTCAATTCTCCGCAAATCCCCGTTGGATATGCTTTGAGAATAGGCTTGAAGGGTGGGGCTTGCTCAGCAAGCTATCTTTTAGGGCTTGATAAAGCCACCGAAAACGATGAACTCTACGAAGTGGAAGGCGTAAAAGTATTAATAGATAAGCGGCATCTTATGTACCTAATTGGGGTAGCTATTGATTATGCTGAAACCGAGTCTGGAATGGGCTTTACGATCACTAAAACTTAGTTATACGGCTAACATGAGGATTATTACGGGTTTTCATCAATTATAAATCCAAAATTGTAAATTTTTGCGTGTTTTTGGCATGGTTTTCGATGAAAGAGTAGGGTAATAATTTATCAAAATAAGCTTTGGAGTTTCTCAAAAAACATATTTTATTAGTCCTTTCCGTAGTAGTGTTTGTAGGAGCAACTCTGAACTTTTTCATTTTTGAAAAAGATGCACCTGGGGCTTCTGAGCAGCATTATGTGTCGATGATTAGAGACAGAATAAAGTCGGAGATTTTGATCTCAAAAGCAGATTTGGCCAATGTTGCTTCGCAATACCAAAAATCATCAGGGAATGCCTTTTTGAGTTTCGAGACACCCCCAGTGTATCCGTATTATATCTTCCGAAATGGGCAATTGATCTATTGGTCTGACCATCGCTATGTGCCTGACTATCAGAAATTAGCAAAAGGAGAAAAAGCAAAATTGCTCAGTGTCGAAAACGGTAAGTATATAACCAATTCGATTGTTTTTAATTACAGAAATAGTAAAATTGAGGTCTTTTCGTTGATAAATCTTTACCGAAAGTTTAGAAATGAAAATGATTACTTGAAGAATGGTTATAACCACGGGATTTTCATTACCGAACCCAAAGAAATTACTAATATTCCACGACGCCAAAGCCTTTATAATATTGCCGACGAAAATGGTAGATTTTTGTTTTCGGTTGTTCCGCCACAAGTTGAAAAAATCAATTCACCTAATATTCCTACCAACACCCTTTTATTGTTGGCCATAAGTATTCTACTTTTTGGCGTATACATTATTGTCTGGATTACTCGATTACGAAGTAAACACCAATATGGTAGAGCATTTATTTTATTGATGTTCTATCTATTTTTTGTTCGTTTGGTCATGCTTGCCAACAGCATTCCGTTTATTTTTTATGAGTCGAGTCTTTTTGATCCTAAGTTTTTTACAGTCAATGAATTAGCCCCATCATTAGGCGACCTGTTGCTCAATTCGATTGTGATTTTTATCCTGGTAGTGTATTTAGTGCAGAGTTTTTATCGCTCAACACTATATTATAAATTATTCAAAGCTCCAAAATCTTTTCAAAACGTACTAGCTGTTTTGACAGTAGTATTTTCAATACTTTTTAGTTTCGTTTGTTATCGAAATTTGTGTAATATCTACGAAAAATCGCAGTTTAGTCTCGATCTTTCGCTGAGCATTTCGTTTTCGATCTTGAAAATAGCCACATTGGTGTTTTACTTGTTATTATCAGTGATATTTTTCTTGGTTATACACTTATTGAGTAGCTTATTTTTGAGGCTTAATAAAAATGTAAAGGAAGGTATCATTAAATGGCTAATTGGCTTGGTGAGTGGGCTAATATTAATCATAATTTTAGATCAATTTCGCTGGATTTATCTACTAACTGGGGCCTATTTCTTGCTGGTTTATGTATACAGATATCCGCGTTATTTGTATAGTTTTAAATACAAAACAACGATTTATTTCTTTACGGGAGCTTTTGTATTTGCTCTGATTGCGACGTTTGTTATTAGGGCTGAAGAGCAGAAGAAGGATTATTTTGATAAGCAGAATTTTGGACAAAAATACTTGGCCGAAAATGATTTACTTGGCGAAGGACTTCTAACCAGAGTCATTCAGACCGTGGGGCTGGATACTGCAATCCGACAGGCAATAACTCGCCAAACACTTGCACGTGAACAAACGCAGCAGTTGGTAAAAAGTAAGCACCTTGATTTATATTTCGATCGCTACGATACCGAAGTGCTGGCCTTTGACCGCAATGGGAATTCGCTTGATATGACAGAAGGCTCAAGAAATCTGTCTTTTTATGAAGAAACCTTCAAGCAGCCTTCTTATAAAACATCAAACCCTTCGGTGTTTTTTATTAATGATGTAGGAAATAATTTTATAAAGCAATACCTCGCATTTATTCCGATTCGGGGTAATGCCAGTGAAAGTTTGGCTGGCTACGTAGTGCTTGATTTGAAACTCCGTGATGAATTTGCACAAAGTGTTTATCCTGAATTATTACTGGATAAAAAATTCACACAGACGCCCGACACGAAAAATTATAGTTATGCTATTTTTGATAAAGCTAACCGATTGATATTTAGTTCGGGAAGCTATAACTACGTAAGAAAATTACCAATAAGTATTTTGTCGGATTCGACATTGTACGAAAAAGGTATTGAACTAAACGATTTCAAACATGTTGGCAAAATCGGCCAGAATGAACGAAAGATCGTTATTTCGGCCAAATATCAAGCATGGCGAAACCTGTTTTCTAATTTCTCGTTTTTGTTTTTACTATCGGTGCTCTTTATTATTGTAGTGATGATTTTGTACGCTATTCGCTATGGCTTGAAGAACGTCAATATCAATTTTGCTACTAAAATACAGCTTTACATCAACGCTGCATTTTTGTTGCCTCTGTTGTTGGTCATTATTATTACTTTGAGCGTTATTGATTCTACTTTCATAAGTAATCAAGAAAAAGGCTATCTTGATAACACCAAAAATATTACCTCAACGGTTCAGCTTCAGCTCGAAAGTTTTATTCAAAAACG
>NZ_JBMLRC010000174.1:0-2074 GCF_049241225.1 Emticicia sp. | reverse complement strand
TGTAATGATTGACGGAAAGCAGAGTCGGGAAATGTAAAGAGGATATCGTTGGCTTCTTGAACGAAGCGTTTCATTACTTCGGTGGTATATTGTATTCCACCTGATTTTTTCACAAAATCTATCACTTCTGCCACTTTTTTAGGGTTTTCGGAGTGATTTTTTACTAAATTTATAATATTTCGTTTGTCAGACCATGACGCATGATTCAAAGCATAAATCAGCGGTAGCGTCATTTTCTTTTCTTTAATGTCAATGCCCGTTGGTTTACCGATTTCGGCATCGCCGTAATCAAAAAGGTCATCTTTTATCTGAAACGCCATACCGATTTTTTCGCCTAAAAGTTTGGCTTTGGCCACAACTTCAGCATTGGCACCAACCGAGGCTGCCCCAACTGCACAACACGAGGCAATCAAAGAAGCTGTTTTTTGGCGAATTACTTCGTAATATACATCTTCGGTAATATCGAGTTTACGAGCTTTTTCGATTTGCAATAGTTCGCCTTCACTGAGTTCTTTTACGGCAGTCGAAACAATTTTCAACAAATCATAATCACCATTATCAACGCTCAGAAGTAAACCACGAGAAAGCAGATAATCGCCCACCAAAACGGCTATTTTATTTTTCCAAAGTGCTTTAATTGAGAAAAAACCACGGCGGTAGTTTGAATCATCAACCACATCGTCGTGCACGAGGGTAGCCGTATGCAAGAGTTCGATGAGGGCCGCACCACGATACGTAGCTTCGTTGATTTGCCCGATTGTTCCAGCGGTTAGAAACACAAACATCGGACGAATTTGCTTACCTTTCCGATGAATAATATATTTCATGATTTGGTCGAGCAACATCACGTCGGTCTTCATCGACTGGCGGAATTTCTTCTCGAAAATCTCCAAATCTTGTTCGATTGGGGCTTGTATTTGGTTAATATCTAACGTCATGAAGAGGTGAGCAAAATGTTGTTTGCTCTGGGTATGCAATTTTACAATTGATTTCTGACTTATTGAGCAGATTAAAGAAAAATATATTAACTTTAATGGTTTTGTTCAAATTTATCTTGGATTATATCAATTAAAATCACGGTTTTTTAATAATATTTGAGCATTAAAACTCATTTTAAAGATAAACACACTGTCCGACAATAAGGTTTACTTTTTGAGCAGTGTATTTCATAAACTTTTTTTCAAAATTAGCTATTTTAGTCGTATTATTGGCAGGATAAAAAAATACAATTTATAATGAGGGCATTAGTTTTAGGTGGTGGCTCACTCAAAGGGGCTTGGCAAGTAGGTGTGATTCATGCAATTTTGGATACGGGTTTTAAGCCAGAAATGATTTATGGAATTTCGGCAGGAGCTTTGAATGGCTCGTTCATGGTCAATGAAGCGGGCAAACAACACCTCGAAAAAGGTAAAATCGACTGGGATTTGGTCAATAAAAAACTACTACAATTTTGGCTCGAAAATATTACCCAGCCTTCGGATATTGGCGTACTGAAATCGAAGTTTTCGTTAGGGATTGATACACTTTTGAGCCGATTCGATGGCCTGATTGATACAAACCCTCTGCACGAAAAACTAAAGAAATACCTCAATGTAACCACCATGCGGAAAAGCCCCGTGAAGCTGAAAGTTGGTGCAGTAAATATCAATACAGGTGAAATGCACTATACTGACCCGCTCGAACAGCACTTTTTGGATTATCTGCGTGCCAGTAGTTCGTTGCCTTTTATTATGCCAGCGATTCAGATTGGTGGAGACCACCGTCAGGCGTACATGGACGGCGGTTTGCGTGAAGTTGTACCGCTCAGAAAAGCCATTGAAGATGGAGCAACCGAAATTTATTGCGTGGCTACTCACCCCAAAAACCGTCCGCTTGAGCATTTCAATTACCGTAGTTTTTTTAGTTTAATTGAGCGAATAAAAGATATTACGGTCAATCAGTTTGAGAATAGCGATATTGAATGGGCAGAAAATTATGCAAAAACCTACGGAAATATTGGACCGTTTCACCTAACTAAGAAAATCAAACTCACGGTTATTCGCCCGAAAGAACCACTGCATATAGAATTGACCGA
>NZ_JBMLRC010000173.1:3624-9734 GCF_049241225.1 Emticicia sp. | reverse complement strand
CAAATCTGGCTCATGGACCGCCGTGGCGGAGAAGCCAAGCAATTAACCGATATTAAAAAAGGTGATTTATCAGACTATGCGTGGTCGCCCGATGGTAAAAAGATTGCCTTAGTAATTACCAATGATGCCGATACCACAAAGTCGAAATCGCCAAAACCGATTGTTATTGACCGTTTTCATTTCAAGCAAGACGTTGAAGGGTATTTGATGAAAAAAACTACGCATTTATACCTTTATAACCTCGAAACCAAGAAAATCGACACACTTACAAAGGGAATTTACGATGAAACTTCGCCAAAATGGTCACCCGATGGAACGCAAATCGCTTTTATCAGTAACCGAACCGAAGACCCCGACCGCAATGAAAACACCGATATTTGGGTAATTGAAGCCAAACCCAATGCCTCAATGAAACAAATCACGACTTTTACGGGTCAAGATTATGCCCATGAATGGAGTCCAGACGGCAAACAAATTGCTTATTTACGCTCCACTTCGGCCGAAAGTTACATCATGTACGACCAGTCGATTTTGTGTACTGTATCGAAAGATGGTGGCGAACCAAAACTCTTGAGTAAATCTTTAGACCGCCCAGTTAATAGCCCAAGATGGAGCAAAGACGGAGCGTCGATATTCGCCATTGTTTCCGACGACCGTACGAGATACATTGCTAATTTTTCGGCGGCAGATGGCAAGATGACCAAGTTTGTGGGCGGCAACAGAAGTTTTACGGGTATAGAAAGACATACTTCTGGGAACTTGCTTGCGAGCATGAGCGACCCACAAACACCGAACGAACTCTATGCTATTGAAGCCGCGGTTGTCAGAAAACTCACCAAACACCAAGATGCGTTTTTAGCACCATTAGCTTTGGCAACGGTTGAAGGTTTTACCTCAAAAAGTAAAGATGGAGCTTCGGTTTCAAACTTACTCTATCTGCCTGCTACGGCACAAAAAGGTCAAAAACTGCCAACTTTGATGTTTATTCACGGTGGGCCAGTGGCACAAGATGAGTTTAGTTATGATATGTCTCGCCAAATGTTGGCGGCGGCAGGTTATGCTGTTGTGGCAGTAAATTACCGTGGTTCGAGTGGCCGAGGCTTAGATTTTTGTAAAATTATTTCGGCCGATTGGGGAAATAAAGAGGTATTGGATATTCTCGGAGCAACCGACTATGTAGTTCAAAATGGCATTGCTGACCCCGAAAAATTGGGCATCGGTGGCTGGAGTTATGGTGGCATCTTGACAAACTACACGATTGCAAGTGATACTCGTTTCAAAGCAGCTTCGAGTGGTGCGGGAGTTTCGTTGATTTCTTCATTGTATGGTGTTGACCAATACATTTTGCAATATGAACATGAATTAGGCTCTCCTTGGAAAAATTTTGATAAATATATTGCTCTTTCATATCCATTCTTGAAAGCCGACCGTATCAAAACTCCTACTCAGTTTATGGTTGGACAAAGCGACTTTAATGTTCCTTCGGTGGGTAGCGAGCAAATGTATCAAGCATTCCGCTCATTGGGGATTCCGACTGAATTGATTATTTATCCTGACCAATTTCATGGAATCTCAAATCCGAGTTATCAAAAAGACCGTTTTGAGCGATACATCTCTTGGTTTAATAAGTATTTGAAGAAATAATATTTGGACGAGTAAGGAAGGCTTCGCTCAAAGCGAAGCCTTCCTTTTTTTACGTAGTTCACGGCACAAACTTCTCATAAATAGCTTCGCCAGTAGAAAGGTTTTTACCAAAAAGCTCGATGTATCTTACGGTTGGTTTTATGGCATCATCATTTTCGAGTTGTACAAAAACTTTACATAACTGCCCTTCAATTCCATTTATTTGCATTAAGGCAATTGGTTTTCCCGAATCATTGATTTTTACTTTCAAGGTTCGTTTTTTCAGTGCTACAATTTTCACATCAAAGCAATCTTTTTCTTTAGCATTTCGCTCAGTTTCTACGCCATAAGCAAGTGCTTTTTCTATCGCATTAAGCTTTTGAGTGTGCGTTGTTTCATCATACCTAATCCAATATACGTTTACAGGATTTTCATGATGAAATATCTTAGCGTTTACAAAATTGGCATCGTAAACAACCGTATGAGCATTATTACTCCGTTGAATATAAAACAAACGATTGGGCGATGCAGGTGGAGCAGGATATTTCTGGGCCAATAGCTGCAAACTACTGACTATCAATATGATAAATATTTTTATTTTCTTCATGTAATAGCTTTTCAAGAGGATGGCTAAATGCGTTTTTTTAAGAAGCTGATACAATTAATTCGCGGCGAATAGTTCGACTGACGAGTGGCTCGATAAAACACCACGGAACGAGTTTAAATATCCAATAATTAAGCCAATTTACCAAACCTGGTACTACAATTGTTTTACCCGAGAAAGCTCCTTCTATTGCTTTTTTGGCAACATATTCAGTACTAGTTATGCTGATGCGGCCGAGCCAACCTTGTGTTTTTATCCTTCTTCGGATATCCTCATTAGTAGGCATCGCCCCTGGATTTACCACACAGACTTTTACGCCTTTTTCTCTCAATTCGGAACCCAAACTCAACGAAAATGAATAAATAAAAGCCTTTGTAGCAGGATAAACCATTTTATAAGGAAGCGGAGAAAAAGCAGCAATGCTTGCAACGTTTAAAATATAAGAGTTAGTATTTTGAAGCAAAAAAGGCAATAAACTTCGAGTCAGAATTGCCGTTCCTTTTACATTTACTTGAATGATTCGGTCGAGTTGCTCTGTTTCAGATTCTTGAAAAGATTTTGAGCCACCAATTCCTGCATTATTTACCAAAACATCAATACTTATCTCATTGCTTTTCAACCAATTAGCAAAATTTTCAATCATCGAAAAATTACTCAAATCAGCTTCATAATATTCTACATTTACACCATAAGCTTTCTGTAAATCTGCGGTAAATTCGGAGAGATTTTCATTTGGTAAAGCCACTAAAACAAGATGATGTCCACGCTTGGCAAAGGCAATAGCAAAGGCTCGACCAAGCCCCGAGCTTGCCCCTGTAATAACTGTATGCTTTTTCATAATTTTGTGTAAAGTGTCTTGGCTTTCGAGCCATTTCAATAATGACAACTCTTTTTTAGCTTTCCCCTACTCTACACAAGATTTTTGTTTCAATCAGTATTATTGTCCTGTCTTTTCGCCTCTATATCTATATAATTTGTCTTTGTTCGGATTATAAAATATATTTGATTAATACAATTTGTATCATATTCAATCCTCTATAAAAAACAAATGGAAACCCTCAATCTCAACCGCCGAAAATTCATTCAGGGAGTTTCGGCTACGATTGCCTTATCGACACTTGGCACGCAAGCCAAACCTGTTTTTACACCAGCAAAAACCTATAAAGTTGCCTTGATTGGTACAGGTTGGTATGGTAAAAGTGACCTTTTCCGACTCATACAAGTAGCCTCAGTCGATGTAGTTGCTCTCTGCGACCCTGACCAAAATATACTGAAAGCAGCGGGAGATTTGGTAGCCAAAAGACAAGAATCGAAGCAAATTCCGAAACTTTACGGTGATTACAGAAAACTTTTGGCTGAAAACAAACTTGATATTGTATTGGTAGGCTCGCCTGACCATTGGCACGCTCTGCACGCTATCGAAGCCATGAAATCGGGAGCTCATGTTTATGTACAGAAACCAATTAGTGTTGATATTATTGAAGGCGAAGCAATGGTGGCAGCTGCCCGAAAATATAACCGTGTGGTGCAAGTAGGCACACAACGCAAAAGTACACCACACTTGATTGATGCCAAGAAAAATATTGTTGATGCTGGACTTTTGGGGAAAGTTTCGCACGTAGAAATGTGCTGTTATTATCACATGAGAAATAATGGAAATCCGCCAGTTGAGCCAGTTCCAGCATTTTTCGACTACGAAATGTGGACAGGCCCAGCTCCGATGCGTCCGTATGATGGTTTGCCGCACATTCGTTGGTGGAGAACTTTTAATGAATACGGCAATGGTATCGTGGGCGATATGTGTGTTCACATGCTTGATACCGTAAGATGGATGCTAAAACTCGGTTGGCCAAAACGTGTGAGTTCGCAAGGAGGAATTTATGTACAAAAAGAAGGAAAATCGAATATTTCGGATACCCAATCGGCAGTTTTTGAATATGATGAATTAAATTGTGTTTGGCAACATCGCTCGTGGGGAACGCCAGCCAACGCTGATTACCCTTGGGCATTTATTTTGTACGGTGATAAAGGAACACTTTTTGGCAGCACTATGAAATACACTTTTGTTCCGCATGGCAAAGGACAAAAGATAGATAAAGATGTGGTTTATGAAAAAGAAAAATATCCAGAAGATTTGACCGAAGAACGCATCGAATTGAATGCTGCTCCTGCTACTCGCCTTCACATGTTGGACTTCTTGAATGCCATCGAAAATAATTCTCGCCCGATTGCCGATATTGAAGAAGGACATATTTCAACTGCCAGTTGTATTTTGGCTAACATGTCAATGAAACTGGGCCGTCCGTTAGTGTATGACCCTAAAAAACGAGAAGTTGTCAACGACAAAGAAGCCAATCAACTCCTCAGAAGGCTATATCGTGGGTCGTGGAAACACCCGGAAGTTGGTAATGTGTAAAATAATAATTTGCTTTAGCTTCCTGAAACATACAGCTTTCGGGAAGCTTTTTTTACACCTAAAACTAACACCTAATCTATGAAAAAAATCTTCTTTTCACTTCTCGCCATCATATTATTACAAAGCAGTAGTCCTAAAAAAGAGCAAACGCCCAACATCATTTTGATTTTCATGGACGATATGGGCTACGGAGATTTAAGTTGCTATGGTGCTGTCAATTATCGCACACTAAACATTGACAAACTCGCTACCGAAGGCATCAGATTTACTAATTTTTTGGCCGCCCAAGCGGTTTGTAGTGCTTCACGAGCGGCATTACTTACTGGTTGTTACCCTAATCGAGTTGGTATTTCGGGAGCTTTGATGCCATATAGCAAAAATGGAATCAATTCTAACGAAACCACGATTGCCGAAATGCTCAAACAAAAAGGTTATGCCACTGGTATTTTCGGCAAATGGCATTTGGGGCATCATAAAGAATTTTTACCACTTCAACACGGTTTTGATGAATACGTCGGTCTGCCCTACTCAAATGATATGTGGCCAGTGTATTATGATGGAAAACCAGCTACGCCAAATCAAAATGCAAGTACATACCCTGTTTTGCCTTTGATTCAGAATAATGATAAAAAAGAAGAAATAAAAACCCTCGAAGACCAAGCAAAGCTTACAACACTTTACACCGAAAAAGCAGTAGAATTTATCAGAAAGAATAAAAAAAGTCCATTTTTCTTGTATTTACCTCATTCGATGCCGCACGTACCGATTGCCGTTTCGGATAAATTTAAGGGTAAAAGTAAACAAGGTCTTTACGCCGATTTGATGATGGAAATAGATTGGTCAATAGGCGAAATCATGAAAACTTTGAAAGAAAACGGTTTGGATAAAAATACGCTGGTGATTTTTACGAGCGATAATGGTCCATGGCTAAACTTTGGCAATCATGCGGGTTCGTCAGGTGGATTGCGAGAAGGAAAAGGAACAAGTTTTGAAGGAGGTCAACGAGTACCGTGCATTATGCGATGGAAAGGTACAACGCCTGAAGGAGTAGTATGCAATCAACTTGCCTCAACGATTGATATTTTGCCAACGATTGCTCAAATTACAAGCTCGGAACTTCCAAAAAACAAAATTGATGGTGTAAATATTTTACCCTTAATCAAAGGCGATTTGAGCGAAAGTCCACGAAAGACTTTTTATTATTACTATCGAAGAAATTCGTTGGAAGCTGTAAGAATGGGTAATTGGAAATTAGTTTTTGAGCATAAAGGTCGCTCGTACATGAATCAATTGCCAGGAAATGATGGTTTTGCAGGAAAAGCTCCCGAAGATGTACTTACACCAATGGCACTCTACGACCTTCGCCGTGACCCATCGGAGCAATATGATGTACAAAAACTATATCCAGAAATTATAGCCGAACTACAAAAAATTGCCGAGGAAGCCAGAGAAGACCTCGGCGATGAC
>NZ_JBMLRC010000173.1:0-3524 GCF_049241225.1 Emticicia sp. | reverse complement strand
TATAGCCGAACTACAAAAAATTGCCGAGGAAGCCAGAGAAGACCTCGGCGATGACCTTACAAATAGAAAAGGCAAAAATGTGAGAGCGAGTGGTTTGGTTGAGTAAAATAATATTAGAACGCAGATTATTAAGATTTTTATGATGATGTATGATAATCATAACTAATCATAAAAATCCGCTAAATCTGCGTTCTAACATTTATATCACTTCCCTCCAGGAGGGCAATTTTGCTTCAAATAATTGGTGAAAAGCGTATTTAAGTGCCTACGAGTACCTTCTCCTTCATAAATTCCGTGACTACGATTTGGGTAAGGCATAAACTGGAATTGGCGGTTATGCTTAATTAACTCATTGACAAGCATTTCGGCATTTTGATAATGCACATTATCGTCTCCCGTTCCGTGAATATACAATAGATTTCCAACCAAATTTTTAGCGTGCGTAATGGGCGAACCATTCACGAAATCTTCACGGTTTTCTTGTGGAAGTCCCATGTAGCGTTCTTGATAGATATTATCATAACAAAGTTGATTTCCAACGGCTGCCACCGAAATACCAGTCTGATAAAACTGCGGATATTGGAAAAGTAAATTTAAAGTCGAAGAACCTCCCCCACTCCAGCCATGCACTGCCACACGAGTAGTATCAACATATTTCCATTTTCTGATTTCCTTTACCGCCATCGCTTGGTCACGGATATTCACGACACCGATTTTGCGATAAATAGCTTTTCTCCACGCACGTCCGCGAGGTAGTGGCGTCCCACGATTATCAACCGAAGCGTAGATATAGCCATCTTTTGCCATATCGCCATTATAAAGGCCATTCATGCCTGTACCATAAGTATCTTTTACGGTAGCAGATGCTGGCTCGCCATAAACATTGAACACAATTGGATAACGTTTCGTAGAATCGAAATTGACAGGTTTTACCATCCAACCTTCGATATCAATTCCATCTTCGGTTTTTACTTTAAAAAACTCTACTCGTTTATTCACTTTCAAATTGGACAATTTTGCAGCAATACTTTCTTTTTCGTTCAATGGCGAATGGTCAGCTAAAGTTATCCATTCGGTCATTGGGGCAATATTTGCACTTGAAAATGAATGTCGAGCAAATTTTCCGTTAGGCGAAAGCACATAATTGTGAGTTCCTGCAGGAGCATTTGGTAAAACTGGCTGCATTTCGGCACTACCATCTAATTTAATGCGGAAAAGATAATTTTGAAGTGCATTTTGAGGTGAACCAGTGAAATAAACAAAACCATTGGCTTCATCAATCAGCGGAATATGCACGATGTCATAATTGCCTTTGGTGAGCAAAGTTTCTTTGCCATTCAAATCCATTTTGTAGATATGTCGCCAGCCATCTTTTTCACTTACCCACAAAAACTCCTTGCCACCTTTCAGCCATTCCCAGCCTTCTTGTTCATCGGCCCAACGCTCTTTGGTATCAATCCAAGCCTCGTCCGATTCAGTATAAATTGTTTTAGTTTTGCCCGTAAGTGCCTGACAGATAATGACTTTACTCTGATTTTGCTTGCGGTTCAATTGTTGAATAATGATATCATTCGTGTTTGGCACCCACTCCATGCGTGGCACGTAAGTTTGTTGTGGGTCACCTTCGATGTTCATTTTTAAGGTTTTCCCAGTAGCTACATTTGCCACTAAAATCTTATATGGTGATGGGCTTTCTCCCACTTTTGGGTACTCAACTGGCACGTTATACGAATAAATCGAGTCAGTATTATTAATCATCAAGAAATCACGAATCTTGGTGGCATCAATTTGCCAATAAGCAATACTTTTTCCATCTGGGCTCCAACGAAAGCCATCACGGCACGCAAATTCTTCTTCATACACCCAATCGAAAGTACCGTTTATCATTCGGCGAGTACCATTGGTGGTCAAGGCTTTGATTTTTTTTGTTGCCAAATCTTCCACAAACAAATTATGTTCGCTCACATAAGCTACTTTCGAGCCATCGGGTGAAAATTTCGCAAACATCAACGACGAAGCAGGTTTACCTTGCCCAAGTTGATATAAAGCATTGGTTTTGAGGTCTAAAACCCAATAATCGCCACGAGTATCGTATCGCCAAACTTGTTTTGTGTTGGTATAAATCAAGGCTTTTGAGTCATCAGCACTCAATGTATAGCTTCTTACATTCAAAGGTTTTTCGGCTCCTTTGGGCGTAAGTTGGGCTTTGGTAATTAAAGTCGTTTTTTGTTGCGTTGGCAATGTATAAGCCACCACTTCTCCGCCTTCGGTGCGAGTATAGGCATTGCCGTCTTTCGTCCATCTGATTTGTTGGGCTTGGGCGAGGTTTACAAGTAGTAAAAAGCTAAGTAATAAAAGAAGGCTCTTTTTCATAAATTGAGGCTGGTTGATGAAACTTTTTTTGTCAAAAATAGTAATTTTTGCTTGAATCGAATAATCAATCCAATAATTCGTTCTATTAATAAACACTACTTTATGAAAATCATCCGACATCTACTTTTAACTTTACTTCTCAGCACAATTCTATGCAGTTGCTGGCTCGATGCTGAAGACAAAGCAGGAAAATTTATGCGAGAAGTTGTAAATCTTACAGAGTTTAATTCTGAGTTTGATGATTATAATTCGAACTTACCTGCCAACAAATATGGAGAATCGTATCTTGTTTTTTCTTCAAAAAGAGATAATCGTAATTTCTTTAACTTGGTAGGCTTCTCGACAAAAATAGAATATGACGATAAAAAGAACGCTCCTTCGCTTTCGAGGTCTTCATCAGGAAATGATAGTTTCTATTCTACACTTTTTGTTAGTGGTTTCATGAGCAAAATCAATGGAAATTTCAACGTATTGGGGCCTTTTGTATTAAATCAATACAATTTGGTTTCTTACGGAAATTCGCCTAAATACCAGTTTTTGTTCTACGCCGACGACCAAAATAAAAACCTTGACATCAAAGTAATATATAGCGATAAAGCTGGCAAAGAAGTAGGTCCAATTTCGGTAGACTATCTCAACTCAAAGGCTGATGATGCTTATCCATACATTACACAAAATGGAAATCAAGTTTTTTATTGCTCAAATAGAGAGGAAAGTTTTGATATTTATCAATCAACCATAGGTGCAAGCTATGCCGACAATACGACTTCGATGATTGACCAAATCATAAATCCGAAAACTCCTGTTAGCATAAAAATCTCCAGTATTTCAGATGCAAAGGCCGATGATAAATGTCCTTATCTTTGGCAAGGAGGCAATATAATGGTTTTTACATCGAACCGAGCCGGAGGGTTTGGAGGATACGATATTTATTATTCGGTTTTGGAAAATGGAGTTTGGAGTTCACCAATAAATGCTGGTCCACGCATCAATACTCAATATGATGAATATCGGCCAATGTTGCCTAATTTAGTCAATTTCAGCTATCCCTTGATGATTTTTTCATCGAATCGCCCCGAAGGTAAAGGTGGTTTTGATTTATATATGACAGGACTTGTAGAAACGGATAATATGAGGAATGTGAAGAAGTA
>NZ_JBMLRC010000172.1:2807-9662 GCF_049241225.1 Emticicia sp. | reverse complement strand
TTTTATAACCTCTACAAAACTCATTTTCTATGAAAAAAGTACTCGCTTTTTTGTTATTTCCTTTACTGACATTCGCACAAGAAGTTGATAAGAAAGAATGGAAACAGCTCTTCAACGGCAAAAACCTTGATGGTTGGAAAGTTAAAATCAGGAATTATGACCTCAACGATAATTACGGCAATACTTTTAGAGTAGAAGATGGTTTAATGAAAGTCAGATACGATGCCAGTGCTTATCCTGCTTATAATGAGCGTTTTGGGCATATTTTTTATAAAGATAAGTTCTCTTACTACAAGATTGCGGTAGAATACCGATTCGTAGGCGACCAAGCCATCGAAGGGCCAGGTTGGGCAACTCGAAACAGCGGAATTATGGTGCATGGCCAAACTCCCGAAAGTATGGGCAAAGACCAAGATTTCCCGATTTCGATTGAAGTACAATTACTGGGAGGACTTGGAAAAGGAAATCGTACGACTTGTAATGTTTGTACGCCTGGAACAAATATTGTTTACCAAAACAAGTTGGATAAGCGTCATTGCATCAACTCGACCTCAAAAACTTACGATGGCGACCAATGGGTAAGAGCCGAAGTGACAGTTTTGGGAGATTCGGCCATTATTCATTACGTAAATGGCGAAAAAGTTTTGGAGTATTTACAACCACAAATTGGTGGCGGAAATGTAAGCGGACACGACGAAAAACTCATGGCCGAGGTAAAACTCTTGAAAGAAGGTTCGATTTCATTACAAAGCGAAAGCCACCCTGTCGATTTCCGTAAAGTTGAATTATTAAATCTTTGTGGTTGCACCGACCCCAAAGCATCTAATTATAAATCTTACTACGTAAAATCTGATAATACTACTTGTGTTTATAAGAAGAAGAAAAAGAAGTAGTTTCTCCATACATTCTCGTGTATTTTCTATGAAAAAAATAACGTTATTGGGCATTTACTGCTTGATTTTATCGTCAGTATTTGCCCAAAAACAAGCTCTTTGGTGGAAACAGAATAATTTAAGAGTTATTCAGACAAACCTACCCGCCTACGAAGCTGCTACCTTAAACCCTGATTCATTAGTCAAAGATTTAAAAGACTTTTCGGCCAATACCCTCTTGATAAATGCGGGTGGAATTATGGCTTTTTTCCCGAGCAAACTTCCATTTCACTACATCAACCCGTACATGAAAAATAATAACATGTTGGGAGAAGTTGTGAGAAAATGCCATGAAAATAATATCAAGGTAATTGTCAGATTTGATTTTAGTAGAGTACACGAAAGTATTTTTAAAGCACATCCCGACTGGTGTTATGTTTCGCCCAAAGGCGAACGCATCATTAATACTGATATGTATGTGGTATCTATCAATGCACCTTATGTGCAGGAGTGTGCTTTTAAAATCATTGAAGAAGTGATTGACCGTTTTCCGATTGATGGGATTTTCTTGAATATGCCGGGCTATCAAGTCAATAATCCGTATGAGGGAAAGTATCATGGAATTGACCAAAATGAGGCCGATAAAAAACGATTTGCAGAATTTAGTGGTGGATTGAAATTACCAACCGAAGAAAACAAAGCCGATAGTATCTTTCAAAAATATCTTGAATTTAAGAAATTTACGGTTGAAGATTGGGCCGAACGATTGAACAAACTTGTAAAATCGAAAAACGAACAAATTGCGATTTGTACTTATTTCGATAAACACGTTGATATCATTCGGCATGAATCTCAGACGAATAGTTTGCCATATTGGCCTTATTCGGCTTCCGAAAACGTCAATAGTGCCTCAACTTCGTTTCCTACACATATTATCAGTAATAGTAGTATTCAGCAAATTTCATTTCAGTCTCGATACAATGCCGTTGAGCCAGAGGAAGTTGGCATTAGGCTCTACGAAAATATTGCCAATGGTTCGGGACTGGACATTAGCATGATGGGCGATATGAGAGGCTATGAAGATGAGCGTAATTTTGGGGTTATAAAAAAGATTTATGCTCATCACAAAAAGCATGAACAGTATTTTGGGAAATATACTTCGATTGCTAAAATTGCGATTATTGCTCCTGGCTCTTGGCCAAGTGGCTTACCGATGCAGGAATATCGAGGAATTCAGTTGATGCTAAAAGAAGCTCATATTCCATTTGATTTAATCGAAGATTCGCAAATCGGTCATTTATCTGAAAAAATAAAGCAATACAAATTATTGATTTTGCCAGATATAACTTACCTAAACTCAGCTTCGATAAAAACACTTAGGGAAGCATCGGAGCAAGGTGTCAATTTGATTGCGACCAATACTACAATGTATGATAATCCTGCCTTGCTTTTAGAACTTTTTGGTGCCAAAATCATCAGTAAAGACAATGAAGGAAGTGGAAATTACTTGAGTCCGGCCAATAAAGAGCTTTTCAAACGATTTGAGAAGCAAAAAATGCTGTTTTGGAAGTTTAATTTAGGTAAATATGATTTTAGTGAAGCTGATACAGTCTTTCTTCCAATATTAGCCAAAGGCCGTCCTGGCCCTCCCGAAATTATTGGTGGCCATGAGCCAACTGGTTTTTATGGTATGGGGGTAAAGGTAAAAAAGCAAAGTAAAAACATTTTATTACCGATTAATTTAGGACGCCTCTATTATTTGCATGGTTATGAAGAGCACAAGAATATATTGCTTGACGTGATAGACTATGTTTTTCCAGAAGCAAATGAATTGATAACAACCAATGCCCCCGAGCGAGTAGAGCTTATTTTGCAAAAATATAGCAGAAATATAGTCGAAAATGAGCAGAAGACTACGAATGATGGTATGATTCTGCACCTTGTAAACCTGACGGGTTTTAGTGGCAACACTTATTTTGAGCCATTACCAGTTTACAAACTTGATTTCAAGATAAAGGCCGATTTCAAACCTTCAAAGGTATTTTCAATGGTCAGCGAGAAACCTATTAAATTTGTTTGGAAAGATGGTTATGTAAAATTTCAGCTCAATCAACTCAATGCTTTTGATGGGGTAGTTATTGATAGGTAATAACGTGAATTACTCATAAATGTCTTTTCTATGTCCAAGAGTTATTACATCAACAATTAGTTTATCGTCTATAACACTATATATAATTCGATAATCACCTGTTCGGATTCGATAAGCATCTCTCCCTTTTAACTTCTTATAACCATTTGGGCGTGGATTCGTCTCGAGTGATGCAATGGCAATAAAGATAGGTTCTGCTATTTTGTTGCTGAGTTTATCTAATTGCTTTTGAGCTTTTTTAGATAAAACAATGGTATAATTAGGTATTTTTTGTGTTACGGTTTTTTAAATAATCGGAAAATAAAATGCGAGTACCATCGTCTTCTTTTTTTGCTTCATCAAACAAACGAATATCCTCCAACTCTTCCAACTCTTCCATTATTGCATCAAATTCTTTCAAAGGAAGTATTACCGAAATTTTTTTTCCAGTATTGTCAGTAATATATTGTGGGTGTATTGCTGTCATATTGTCTTTATTTATGATAACAAAAATAGATAAATTCACTCATTTTAAAAATTTTCACAAAAAATAAGCTCTTCCGAAAAATCCGAAAGAGCTTATTTTTATTTACAGAATTTTTTACTTCAATGAATTTATCCAAGCGGCAATCTTCAAGGCATCTGCTCTCGGAACTTGCGGCATTGGAGCCATTTCGGTGGCGTATTCTGGCCAGTTTTTAGGCTGTGGCTTGTAGATTAATTCGACAATCTTCGTGTCCGAATATTTTCTTTTTGCTACATCTTTAAACGCAGGCCCAACCATGCGTTTATCGGCTTGGTGGCAAGCTACGCAAGTATGTTTCTGCAATAATGGTTTTACCTCTTCAAATGTTGGGGCTTTAGCTACGGCAGCCGTTTTCTTAGCATTCACATCATCAGGTGTTGAAAGCTTTACTTCTGCTGTTTTTTCCGAACTTGTCTTTAAGTTAGCTGGGCGTGGAATATAACTACTCATTTTTTCTCCACTCGGAATATTATTGAGTGTATAAAATGCCAAACCGTGTAGAAGTGTTTTGCCATCCGTATCTTTTACACCATCGGCTTTTAGTTCGTGGATATAATGCTCACGTAAGCCATCTACCAATAATCTTACTTTCATTCCATCGTCTGATACTTTCAAGCCTTTCACGGTCAAAAACTTCTCATCAACGGTTGGGCTACCATAAACTGGTTGATATTTGTAAATGAAACTACGGATTTGATAATTCTTGAAATCAGCGGCGGTAGCTTTGTTGACAGGCTTCGTAAATTCAACTTCAAAACCATCTGGTGTGGCCTTCATGGTTTTCATCTCAAAAGGCATTTTTCCTGTCCAAACTAAGCGTTCGATACCAGCAGTTGTTGTTCCTGCCGAACCCCATCCACGATTGGTTTCACCGACAAACATTGAGCCGTCATTACCAAAAACCATACGAAGCGTTCCCGACTGAAAACCATCTTTGAAAGGAAATGCTGCTCCTTGATATTCACCATTTACTTTTTCGATAAAAACACGAGTCAGGTTACTTTTCCCTTGGTCGCCCACAAAAAGTTGCCCTGAAAATGGGCCAAAAGCACCGTTTGTCTCGTCTTTGATGATTTCAGACGTAGAAATACCCAAAACTCCGTGAGGCAACCAAACTGCTGGTAATTTTAATTCTGGAATATCTTTTTTCATTTCAAAAAGATACTTTCCACGTTCAGTTTCGATGTTTTCGGGCTTTATGTAATAACCATTAGCATCTTTAGTTTTGCGAGGGTCGATTTTTGCATAAAGTTGCTCAGTAGTTAGTTTTACTGGTGAATTTGGCTCGCCAGTCCAACGCAAACCCGCTGGATGCCCCATGAAATCCCCTCTGTTTACTTGAGCAATAAAGCCCGAACCCATCCAATCACCTTGGTTATCTCCATACCAAAATTCGCCATCAATTGCACCGATTCCGCACGGAGAACGCATACCAGTTGCGTAAGGCTCGACTTTTCCATCTTCCGAAATCTTCATAGCCCAACCTCTACCTGGTCGGCGACTTTCGCCTCTCCACCATTCTTCATCACCGAATGCAACGTTTCCAGTAATAATCATTGAGCCATCTGGCATTAGTTTAGGACCAAAAGTATATTCGTGGTAATGCCCTGAAATTGGTAAGTTAGCCACAGTTTCGTAAGAATCAGCACGACCATCGCCATTCTTATCGGTCAATTTGGTTAGTTCGCCACGTTGAGCACAATAAAACGAGCCATTTTTATAAACTAAACCCAAGATTTCGTGCAAACCACTCGCAAATTTTCGGTAATAGGGAGCAGTGCCTACATTCATGTAAGCGTTATTGATAATCCAAATATCACCACGACGGGTAGCCAAAGCCACATCGCCCGAAGGCATGGTTGTGATACCGCCCACTTCCAAAAGCATTCCTTCGGGAACGGGTAGCGTTATGATGCGGTAATACTCATTTTCGGCAGTATTTTGGGCAAATACGCTCGAAAATGTCATTAATGAAATAAATATTTTTATGATGTTTTTCATTTGAATTCTTTTTAAGTTTTTAGAGACGCCTCAATTTTACCAAATAATCGAATAAGTAATTTTCTCGCCCACTGGAGCAACCAATTCTTTCATTCCTGCCGACTCACGGATACTTGGCGTACCTTCGATTACTTTTATGTAGTAGCTGTTTTCGCCGATAATAAATAAACCATCATTTGCCTTTGTGATGTTTTGGGCAACTGCTAATCTTGCGTAAAGATTTGCGGCTGAACCTTTTACCGTAATCTCACGCTTAAACATTTTTCCGTCTTCGCTTGGTGTGGTTTTATCCGATACGTTCACACCTGCGTAATCGTACTTAAACGTTGGTTGGCCAGCTTCATCTAACTCATATCCACGTGGGCGATACGACGCATCTAAATCTCCCCATGCAGCAGATGCAGAACTAAGTACATTCAAAAGTGGAGCATCGCCGAGCGAAGTCAAACTTCCCATTGGTTTTGAGCTACCATCGCCACGGTCGTTCCACATTGGGGTGGTATTCAAGAAACCACCTTTCCAGATTTGAAATAATGCTCCGTTATCTAAATCATACGTAAAATGAATATTTTCTTTGTTTCCTACCGAAACTGCGTGAACAATTCGTTTGCCTTTTTCGCCTTCACGAATATCCATGAACGAACGAAAAACTACTGGTTCGGTCGTTGGATTGAGCATAATTGGTGAAGTTGGATTAGCCACCAAAGTAGAGTTTGCATAGTGAAGTGCTTGTTTACGAATCGTTGCTGATTCAGCATAAAGTCCCAGAGCAGGTGCTAACCAACCATCGGCTTTCCAATAATACATTTCAAAATCAACGTCACCCGCTGGGAGGTCAATCGTTGCTTGGCGACTTTCACCCGAATTTAACCAACCATTCTTAAACGCATCAACTCCGTTGATTTTCATTTGGGTATTTCCACCATGAACAGTCGTGAAAGTATATTTTCCAGCATCTGGCACATTGATTTTGCCAATATATTTTACGGCAAACTCATTTTCGGCATTGCTCACATTCCAGTTTAAAAGAGCTACATTTCCGCTTGTTTCTGGTTTGATTTTCTCAATATCGGCCACTGTGCGGAAATTTCCTTTGTAAACACCAAATTTCAAATCTTTGAAAGTAAGAGATTTTTGATTGAAACTTTTGTATTTGATATTGCGGAAAGCCACATTTCCGTGGTCGCCTTGAAAACGTAATGGGCCTTGCAAAACTTCGTTATCTACCAGTGCTCCACGAGTTGGGCCTGTTAGTTCGACGTTTTCGTGAATCAACACACCATTCAAGATGATTGATAAGATTTTTGCATTGCTGATTTTCTTTCCTG
>NZ_JBMLRC010000172.1:0-2707 GCF_049241225.1 Emticicia sp. | reverse complement strand
GTGATACCGCCAACAATGCTCCAGTTTTCTTTGATTGGGCGAAACGCCGACATATCATTGAGCGGAAGCACTTGTTGGGCGTAAGTTGTACTTGCCCAAAGGCCACAAAAAATGATGTTTTTAATGAAGTTTTTCGTCATTATTGAGATATTAAGGTTAAGATAACAAAGATAGAAGCAAAAAATGATTTGAGACAGGGTTTTTAAAAAATTTTAATATTTCAAGAAAAGCAATATTATCTTGTGTTTTGTCGTAAACTTGCAGGAGAAAAAGCCCCACCCAACCCTCCCCAATAGGGAGGGCTTAATTAAAGGTACATGAAATCTAATCGTATTATTCTTATTTTAATATTTTTTGGCATTGGATATTTCCTTTATTTCAAAGAAAAATCTGGTCCAATCGGCAATTTTTGGAAAGTTGTAACGGGTGTTTTTGAATCGAAAAGCACAAAATCAGAAGAGAAAAACCCATACAAAGCTCCCGAACCAGACATCGAAGCAACTGCTACTAAAGATGATAAAAACTATGAAGACGTAGCAACGGCAACGAACAAGAAAAGTGAACAAAAAAGTGAAGACAAAGAAGAAGAAACTTCGATTTTTGATAAAATAAAAGATAAGGTTTTTAATACCGATACGCAAGAAGAAAGCAGCGATAATGGCGAAATTCCTGATTTTGCTCTTCCCGCTATTCGCAAAGGCGACGAGATTATCAAACACAAAAACTATATACTTCGCTACGAAGAAGACTACGAAGTGCCAGCTTGGGTGGCTCACAAATTACGTGGCGAATATACTCGCGGAACAGCCAGCCGAGGCGATAATCAATTTATGCCCGACCGAAAAGTGAAAGGCAATTCGGCACTTTCGGGAGACTATAGCAGCACGGGTTACGACCGTGGGCATTTAGTTCCTGCGGGCGATTTTAAGTGCTGCCAGGAACTTATGACCGAAACTTTTTATATGAGTAATATCGCTCCGCAAGTGCCCGACTTTAACCGTGGAATTTGGGAAAACATAGAAAGTCGTATGCGTGGATGGGCCGTAAGAGACGAAGAATTATTTATTGTTACGGGCCCAGTACTTAGAAAAGGTTTACCTACAATCGGCCGATATAATAATGTAGCTGTACCCGAATATTTTTATAAAATTGCCTTATTTTACCAGCCAAAATCAGGCAAAAAACCACGTGCGATAGCATTTTTACTACCAAATGAAGCTTTATTTGGCAAACGAATGAATAATTATGTGGTTTCGGTCGATGAGGTAGAGAAAGCAACAGGTTTAGATTTTTTTGCTAAACTTCCTGCCGATATTCAGACTAAAGTAGAAGCCAGTAGCGATTGGGCAGCTTGGACGAAAATTCAGTAGTACGTCAAAGGAAGGCTTCGTTTAAAACGAAGCCTTCCTTAAAATTACTTAAATCATGCGTTTTAAGTAGAAAGTAGCAACTTTCAATTCTCCATTTCTTCTAAAGAAAAACTCAACTTCTTTGCCTTCTTTGCGAGATAAAATTTTATAGATTTCGCTGATGGTCATGTCTTTTACATTTTGTCCATTCACAAAAATCAGTTCATCGCCTTCTTGCAAACCTGCGGCATCGGCGGGCGAACCTTCGATAACCTTATTGATGACATATTTATTAAACTCTGTTCCTTTGGCCCGCACATCTAAGCCACTCATATCATGTTCAAAGGTTTCTTTCATGCGGCTGCGTAGTGGTTTCATAATCATGTAACCATCACGGTAATTGAGCGTTACCGTAAAACGGCGTAATAGTTCACAACCGATACTTCCTTGACGTTTGGTATCATCAGGTGTAAATTTCATACTAAACGATAAACTATCAGGAAACGAAGCCAATATATTTTTCATTTCTATACTTCCCATCTTGATTTTATCGACACGACCAATGTTTCCATTTATTTCACCATTCAAGCCACGCCCCAAATTAGCTCGCATCACTCTATCGGGTAGCTGAATCGGTTCTTTTTCACCTGCATTCAGTAAAAGTGCATGTCCCGCTCCTGTGTCAATGACTAATCGCATCGGAATCAGTTTTTGGTCGTTGCTCACCATCGCAATCGCATCGGTATACGGCTTTGATTGAGTCAATACAATCGGATACTGCGTACCCATTGATTTTTTATACTTAAATTTTTTGGGGTCGGTTAGTGTAAGTTTTTTGTTTTCGAAATCAATCGTTACAACAAAATTACTGAAGATATCATGCCCAAAAATTCCATGAACAGGCACTCCTAAAAACTCTGACAATTGAAGCACATCTTCATCTAGCACAACTAAACTTTGCTGATTGGCTATCACATCACCAATACGAATGGTATGTCCTACAGAAACATTCGCCATCAAGGCTTCGCCTTCGCCTGCACCTGCAATTTTCACACGACGCACGTATCTAACTCCCAAAGACAATGCTCGTTTAGGGTCAGTAACGATTGTTGAGCTAACGCCCGTATCAAGTATGAAACGAAGTGTGTCTGAACCATCAAGTTGAGCTTTCAAAACGATAAGATTGGCGTGTAGGTCAAAGTCAAATTTAGCAATTTTCTGGTGTTTGCCTCTAAAATGATACCCGTAACGGTCATCTTTTTTTCTGTCTTTTTGACCAAAAGTCAACTGACTGATTATCAATAAGATAGCTATCAAGCGGAGTTTGGATAAGTTTTCCATAGCTATTTCAATTTTAA
>NZ_JBMLRC010000171.1:17587-48324 GCF_049241225.1 Emticicia sp. | reverse complement strand
GAGCTATTGAGTGAATCTATACTATTTGCTTACTTTAATTTTCAGAATCATTCCTTCTTTAATGATTGTACTGGTTAATTTATTCCATACCCACAATTCCGAGACTGTAACATCATAATTAACCGCGATTCTGAAAAGTGTTTCTCCTTTTTTTACACTATGTTGCTGGAAGCTTACTTCATCTTCTTTTTCAGCAACCTTCTCTGAATATAATTTATCTTTAGGTATACTTTGACTATTTGGAGTAACAACTTTTTGTTCTGTCCTTTCCTGAAAGCCATTAACCTGTTCACTATCAGTGCTTTGTGGCAAAGTTACAGGATTATTACGTTCTTTCCTAATATCTTTTTTTATTGGTAAAGGACTTTTGCCTTCTTCAATTGACGGATTTTCACTAATTGATTTATCTTGTGTTTTAAGAATCACACCATTTGGCTGACTCTTTTTACCAATTTCCTGGCTTAATGGTAAAGTTGAAACATCAACCTCATTTACATCCTCTTTTTGTACTGGGGCGGAATTATTTTTTCTTGCTGATTTAACATTCTCTGATTTACCTAACCCTTCATTTAGCTCTGTTGCTGTTTTTTTGATTGCTTTTGAATTAGGTTGTAATTCAACTGTTTTTATACCATCTGATATACTTAACTCATTTTCTACATTTTTAGTTTTCTCCGACAACAATACCTCTTCAGCTTCTTCAAATTCGTCTGGCATTTCGATGTATTCAATTGGCTTGTTTTTTGGTCGAGTTGATTGCAACCAAATAACTCTACCACGTTGCAATCGTTGTACACTCTCAAATCGATTGAAACTTAGTAAATTGGATAATCTAACACCATATATGTGAGAGATATCCCAGAGAGTTTCACCCTCTCGAACTACATGAAAAGGAACACTTGCTTTACTTCTTTTGGGTTGAATATAATAAACCTGACCTATACTAAGAATATCCGTTTCTTTCAGATCATTGTAGTTAACAAATTTTTCAAGAGAAATTCCTGCTTTATAAGCCATTGTAACTGGAATATCACACATATCGGCCTGTAAGCCCTCAATTTCATTAATGTAATAAAATGTCCCCCCTTTGCCTTTCGACTTTACCAACTTATCTTCTCGCCTTAGTACGGGGAATCCCAAATCTTTTGTTGGTAAATTAGTTTTTCTAGATATTTCAGCAAAACTTCTGACTTCGTTGTACCGTTCAGCCGGTACAACAACCAAAACTTTGCACTCCGAGTCAGGTACACTTTCCGAAATTAACCACTTGTTGTATTCTGTCAAAGACGCTGGCTCTACTTTTAAATCTTGGGCGATCCTATTCAACGTTTTGCCTTTACTATACGGATACTCATAAACGATTTTTTGTTCAATCGGTTTAAAAAGTGGGAACTCACGTTCGACTGCTATTCTGTAGGCCAGAAATTGCAGTACAGGTGCATAACTTGGACTATCTAATAAGACGTAAGGACTATCAGCCCATTTTTTCTTTACTTCAAGAAGAGATAATATTTTTTTATCAGAAATGTGCGAAAAAAGAGTTGATGCCCAATTTCTGTATAAAACTTGATTTCTATTCAAACAAATGGCAGCCCCTTTGGTTGAAGCTATCAAATGTTTACGCTCATCTATTTGATGGTTTACTATTAGACTTACATCCTCCGCTTTCTCTTTATTTAGGCACCAAAAAACACCATTTTCTAAATATGTTGAAGTTTCGATGGATGTTTGATATCTGTTATATAGCATTAAGAATTTAAAATCCTCCGGAATTGCCTTTTCTCTTAGAAGAGGCTCTGCTATTGGCAAAAACAGGCTTAATTTATCGAGCTGCTGGTGGAGGCTAGCCCTATCGGCTTGAATGTTTTTTAGTTCAGTCTGAACTATAGACCTCGTTGCATCGGTAAGCTGAAAGGTAATGTTTGCAAATTTTATCTCGTATGGAACATTCGGAGCTTCATGAACATCGTTCCGTTTGATTCCATAGGATGAACCGATTCCTAATAATGATAAAAGGAACGCCCAAATTGAAGAATTTATAATAGCACGTAAGTCGATCATATTTAATTCACTTGGTGCTATTGAGAGTGAGGTGTAAAACTGCTTAATGAAAAACACCTCTCTCAATAGCTGGTTACCTTTACTTTTTTGGGTTCGAGTTTGAACTTTCGTTCAGGTATTTGTTATAGTTAATTAGGAAAGCTTAATGTTTCAAAGGTATAATACACAATTTAAATTTCCAAATGTAAACGACATTATTTTTCATAATTTCCGTAATTTTTGTTTTTTCAAAAAAATATGAAAACAGGTACTTTATATATTCACCTTATAATCAAGCTATTAAATACATTATTATATACGAAATAATCAAGATTGAGATTTGATTGGTACGAAAAAAATTTGAAATTATTCTCGATTCGTACATTTGTAACACATTATATCTATTTCGATGGCCCGTAAAGATAAAAGAGGCTGACTTAAAAGTTTTCTTCACAAAACAATATTTGGTAATCCTTTGACCTCACCCTCAAAGTCTTCCACTCAGGCAGGGAGAAAGAGACATTGAGTCCTTCTGCTTAAAGGAGAAGGGCAGGGATAAGGCAGTTTTACAGAATATTATTTGGTGAATTATTCTTTTAATACAGCCACTTTTGTTTTTTAATATTTGAGCGAAAAAATTATTTCCTCCACTTTTTGTATTGATTTATCAAAGCATTTGTAGAGCTATCATGGCTATTGATTTGATCATTGTCGGTTAATTCTGGATAAATCTTATTGGCAAGTTGTTTTCCTAACTCAACTCCCCACTGGTCAAAACTGAAAACATTCCAGATAATTCCTTGCACATAAATTTTATGCTCATACATGGCTATCAGACTTCCCAAAGTTTTTGGTGTAATCTTTTTTACTAAAATCGAATTAGTCGGACGATTTCCTTCAAACACCTTGAAAGGAGCAATTTTTTCGATTTCTTCTTTTGATTTACCAGCTAACTCAGCATCTACTTCTTCTCGAGTCTTGCCGTTCATCAAGGCTTCAGTCTGAGCAAAGAAGTTAGACAATAACATTTTATGGTGTTCGCCAATAGGATTGTGAGAAATTGCAGGAGCAATAAAATCGGCAGGAATCAATTTTGTACCTTGGTGAATTAGCTGATAAAAAGCATGTTGCCCATTTGTACCTGGCTCACCCCAAATAATTGGTCCAGTTTGGTAATCAACTTTATTGCCATTGCGGTCGATATATTTACCGTTTGACTCCATATCACCTTGTTGGAAATAAGCAGCAAAACGGTGCAAGTATTGATCATAAGGCAAAATTGCCTGCGATTCGGCCCCGTAAAAATTATTATACCATATACCTAAAAGTGCCAAAACTACTGGAATATTTTTCTCGAAAGGCGTTGAACGGAAGTGATTATCCATTTCGTGAGCTCCGAGAAGCAATTGTTCGAAATTTTCGTAGCCAATCGTACACGCAATCGACAATCCGATGGCCGACCAAAGCGAGTAACGCCCTCCTACCCAATCCCAAAAACCAAACATATTGGCTGGGTCAATTCCAAACTTCTCTACTTCTTTTTGGTTGGTAGAAATAGCTACAAAATGCTTCTTTACAAACGCTGCATCAATGGCAGTAGCCAAAAACCAATTACGAGCCGAGTGGGCATTGGCCATTGTTTCTTGAGTTGTAAAAGTCTTAGAGGCAATCATGAATAGGGTTGTCTCAGGATTGACTTTCTTCAAGGTTTCGGCGATGTGAGTTCCATCAACATTTGATACGAAATGGATATTGATGTTTTTCTTCTTATATGGCTTTAAGGCCTCGGTAACCATCACAGGACCTAAATCTGAGCCACCAATTCCAATATTCACGATATCCGTAATTGCCTTGTTGGTATAGCCTTTCCAAGCACCCGAAATCACTTTGCCCGAAAATTCTTTCATTTTTTCAAGAACTTCGTTTACATCGGGCATTACGTCTTTTCCATCAACTAAAATGGGTGTATTTGAACGATTTCGCAACGCAACATGTAGAACAGAGCGGTTTTCGGTTTGATTTATTTTTTCGCCCGAAAACATTTGTTCGATTGCACCTGACAAATCGCATTCCTTGGCTAAGTCAGTCAAATAAGAAATTGTACGGCGATTGATTGTGTTCTTTGAGTAGTCAAGTAAAATATCATTAAACTTGATTGAGAATTTTTTAAATCGATTATTATCTTCTGCAAATAACTCTTTCAGATGTTTTTTGCTAATAGTTCGGTGGTGAGCTTTAAGTTTCTTGAAAGCAGGCGTTTGAGTAAAATTAGTTGAGTTTAGCATATTTTCTTTGATAGTTACTAGAGAACTGGTTATTGAGAAATTGTTACTGGAAAATTAGTTGACTGGTTAGTGGAGAATTAGTTATTGAAAAAGAGACATCGAAGTTCGCCAGTAACCAGTTTACCGATGACCAGTTTACCAATTACCCAGTATCTAATTTCCCGACTTTATACAAATATCGTCTAAATGACTTTTTGAGGCAACAAAAACATTAAAATCTACATCTCCGATTATTCCGTCCACTTTTCCGTCAGTACTGTGTTGCCAAATCATCAAGCGGGCATCATCATATCCTTCCAACTTTTGGCTATCGTAGTTTGAAATCCAAAGTGGATATTGATCAAGATTACCTTTAATATATTGTTTGTAGATATGGCCGTTGGTATATATGATTGGTTTTACACCGTAATGATTTTCAATAATATTGATGAAGGTCTTTATATTTTCAAGTAAGTTTGCTCTTACTTTCTTATTATTTCCTTGAATCTCGAAGTCAAGAACAGGCACAAAATCGCCTTCTTCCAAAACAACCGATTCGATAAAGTTTTGAGCTTGCTCAACTGGATTTGCCCTCGGAACATAGAAATGATATGCTCCTCTGATTAAACCTGTTTTTTTTGCTTCCCTCCAATTATTTACAAAGTCTTGATCTTTGAGATCTTCTCCTTCGGTGGCTTTAATAAAACAAAAACTAATATCAACTTTATCTTCGATACTGTTTTTTACTTTATGCCAATCAATTTTATTATTATGGTGTGAAACATCAATGCCGTGAATATTATAACGAAGTGGTAACTTAATTCCAAAACTTTTAATGTACGTCCAGCGTTGTCCATCACTTACATATACAGGATATAAAGTGATGAGGGCAATCACAATTAAAACGTAAAGGCCACGTAAGGAAAAAAAATGTTTCAAAAATTTTTCCCAAAGACTCAATTTCTTTTTATTTCTCATTGCTCAATCGCAATTATAAATCTAACAATGTAGATGATATTGCAAATATTGTGCAAAAGTAAGTAAAATCTAGAATGATTAAAACGATTTGCCTTATTAGGCCCCATATATATTAAATTAGCGTGACATTCTTTTGCTAGAATGCCACGCTATCAAACAACTATTCTTTTTAAAAAGCTTACTTATTAGGTTGTGGAGTATATCGTAAATAAGGTTTTACAACATTCAAACCTTTTGGAAATTTAGCAATCGCATCTTCGGTCGAAACGGCAGGAACTACAATTGTGTCTTCACCATCTTTCCAGTCAGCTGGGGTTGCTACTTGATAATTTGAAGTTAGTTGCAAAGAATCAATAACCCTTAATAATTCGGTGAAATTACGTCCGGTTGAGGCAGGATAAGTGAGCGTTAACTTTATTTTTTTATCCGGCCCAATGATAAATACCGAACGAACCGTTGCTTTTTCAGAAGCATTAGGGTGAATCATATCATACAAAGTAGCCACGTTGCGGTTGCCATCCGCAATGATTGGGAAGTTTACAGTTACCCCATTTACTTCCTCGATGTCTGGAACCCATTTATTATGTGAAGCTAAATCATCTACCGAAACGGCTATCACTTTTACACCTCTTTTGGCAAAATCATCTTTCAAAAGAGCAGTTTTTCCTAATTCAGTTGTACAAACTGGTGTAAAATCGGCCGGATGAGAAAACAACATTCCCCATGAATCTCCGAGCCATTCATGAAAGTTAATTGTACCCTGCGTAGTTTCAGCAGTAAAATCTGGTGCGATATCTCCTAATCTGAGTGACATAACTTTGCTATATTTAAGTTTGAATAAATAATCTACTAACTTTATAGAGAATTGTTTTTTCAGAAAAAAAGTTCACAAATATTCATAATATTTTAGGTGAAGATTTTGGTCTTAATCATATATCCATCTCTATTTTTTCTTAAAACCACGAAAATATTCTTGTACTAAATAGTGCTTATGTAGTATCTTTGAAACAACGAATCAAAAACTCATTACAATGCTGGCCTGCTCCGAACTACGTTTTTTGTATGATAATAAAAAGACCTTTCATTTCCCATCGTTTAGCTGTGAAAAAGGCGAGACGCTACTAATTTTGGGCAATTCAGGCACTGGTAAAACCACGCTATTACATTTATTAGCTCTACTGTTGACACCAAATAAAGGTTCGATTAAAATAAACGGTAATGAATTGGCAACACTTACTGCAAAAGAGGCAAGTCAGATGCGAGCCAATCATTTAGGTATTATTTACCAGAAACCTCATTTTGTAAGTTCGCTCAATGTACTGGATAATCTATTGTTGGCCAATTATTTAGCCGACCAAAAACAATCGAAAGAACAGGCACAAAAGCTGGCTCAGAACTTGGGAATCTCAGAACTTTTAGAAAAAAAGACAAGCCAACTAAGCGGAGGTGAGCAACAAAGAGTGAGTATTGCACGGGCATTGATGAATAACCCCGATGTAATTTTGGCCGACGAACCAACCTCCAACTTAGATGACGAAAACTGCGAAAAAGTAATTCAGTTACTCGAAAATCAATCAAAAAATATTGGTGCTGCATTGGTTATAGTTACCCACGACCAAAGATTAAAGGATAACTTTAAAAATATTATTACACTTTAAAAATGATGAATGACTTATCGAAACTTCTACTTCGCCAAGCTCTCGAATAGTCATTCGTAAATTAAACAAGATGTTATTTAAAATAAGTTGGAAAAACATACTCGACAAAAAACTCAATAGTTTTTTGTGCATTCTGCTCATGACCCTCGGCATTGCCATGATTTCATTGCTGATGCTTCTGGGCAAACAATTGCAGGATAAATTTGCAAAAAACATTAGTGGTATCGACTTAGTTGTGGGTGCCAAAGGTAGTCCACTTCAGTTAATATTATCGTCGGTGTATCAGATTGATAACCCAACAGGCAATGTTTACTTAGATGATGTGGCGGCCATTGCCCAAAATCCGTTGGTCAAAGAAATGATTCCACTTTCGATGGGTGATAATTACCAAGGTTTCAGAATTGTCGGAACAAATAAAAAGTATTTTGAACATTTTAAAACCAAAATTGCTACTGGTAAAATGTTTAAGGGAAATTTAGAAGTGGTTTTGGGGGCATCAACTGCTAAAAATGCCAATTTAAAGGTAGGTGATACTTTTGCAAGCTCGCACGGACTTGACTCGGAAGGCGAAAAACACGCCGAAAATAGTTATAAAGTTGTCGGTATTTTGGAATACAATAATTCAGTGGTTGATAATTTGATTCTTACAAGTCTGAATAGTGTATGGAACATCCACGAACACAAAGAAGAACACCATGAAGAGGGCGAAGAACACCACGAAGAAGAAGCAGCCGATAGTTTAGTAAAAAGAGAAATTACGAGTGCAATCATTAAATTTCGCTCGCCGATGGGCATGATGACGATGCCACGAAACATCAATCAAAATTCAAAATTGCAAGCAGCTGTGCCCGCAATTGAGGTCAATCGTTTGTTTGAGCTTTTGGGTATTGGAATCGAAGGCTTACAATTTTTAGCTGCTGTAATTATGCTTATCTCAGGAATAAGCGTTTTTGTATCACTCTATAATTCGCTAAAAGAACGTAAATATGAAATGGCCTTAATGCTATCGATGGGTGCCAGCCGAACTCGTTTGTTTCTGATGTTGTTATTAGAGGGTATTATTCTATCGGTGCTTGGTTTTATAGCAGGAATCATGTTGAGTAGAATTGGTATTTACTTGATTTCAAATGCCTTAAATCGAAAATTTCACTTTGATATCACCCAATTTGGCTTGCAAACAGGTGAAATATATTTGTTCGTTGGAGCGTTAGTAGTTGGAATTTTGGCTGCGGCCCTTCCTTCAATAGGTATTTACCGCATCAATATTTCAAAAACATTAGCAACTGAATAAAGTTTTTATTTTTAAGCGTATATTTGTATTCATCAACCATAAAAAAATGAAAAATTTAACAACCAGATTTATACTCGGCTTTTTTGCCCTTTCGCTATTATCATTTACTTACGCCGATGAGCCAACCAAAATTACTTGGGAAACGCTACGTGATGTTACTTTCAAGAAGAAGTGGAGTGCCGAAGAGTCAATGTTTATCCTCTACCCTACTTTCGGACAAAAAGTAAATAACTTGAAAGATAAAGAGATCATACTTACAGGTTACATGATTCCAGTTGATGTTGATGCAAATGTGTATGTTTTGTCAGCCAACCCATACAGTTCATGTTTCTTTTGTGGAGGTGCAGGGCCAGAGTCGGTTGTGCAAATTAAGTTCAAAAAATCGACTAAGCGTTTCAATACCGACGACCGTGTGACTGTAAAAGGTACACTGAAACTTAACGCCGACGATATAAATGAGCTTAATTATATCTTAGTAAATACCGATTTGGTGCTGTAAAAATTTTATCGAATAGTAATTCAAAAGCGTCGAATGTGAATTCTGACGCTTTTTTATTGAATAAAATTAGCCAAGATTTCGTTTGATAAACAGTATTTTATACTTTTGGCAAATTCTTGAATTCTTGAATCAGAAAAATACAATGAAAAAACTTCTTTTTGCTTTCACCACAATTTTTATTTTAGGTGCTTCTTCCGAAACTTTTGCACAATATGACTATAATTGGGCAGCGGGTTTCAGAGTAGGCGAACCTCTCGGCTTTAACCTCAGAAAATACTTTCAAAATGGCGATAAAGCGTTTGATATAAATGTCGGGACTTATGGTTTTATCTACAATCGTGAAAGACGATACAACGCAGGCGAATATAAAACGGCAGGGTTGATGATTCAGGGACATTATTTATGGCAGCTCGAAATTTTCAGAAGAGATTGGGCTCATGTCTATTACGGTTTCGGAGCTCAAATCAATAATCGTAGCCACTATGCCGATATTTTGATTGGTCAGAAAGTTGACCATACCAAAAAAATATCACTCGGACCAAGCGGAACTGCTGGTTTTGAGCTAAAATTGCCCAATCAACCATTAGCTATTTTTGTTGATGCAGGCTTGTACGTAGAGGCATTACCATCACCATTTTTCTTGAACCCACAAATAAGTGCAGGATTAAGACTAAATGTGATTAAGTAAACAAACAATGTGGTCCGATAAAACCGCAATAACATAACTAAGAATTTTCTAACCTATGATTGCATACCTCGATGGCAAATTAGCCTACAAAGACCCATCATATGTCATTATTGATGTATCGGGTGTGGGTTATCAAGTAAAAATATCATTACAAACATACGCCGCACTACATAACACAGGCGAACGATGTAAACTTCATACACTGCTTATCGTCAGAGAAGACTCCCATACCTTATTTGGCTTTCATGACGCAGAGGAGAAAATTTTGTTTGAAGACCTCACGAGTGTGTCAGGCATAGGTCCAAGCACAGCACTCGTAATGCTTTCGTCTTTATCATCGCCTGAAATAAAGCAAGCAATTGTCAATGAGGATGTGAAAACGATTCAAAGTATCAAAGGAATTGGTCTTAAAACAGCCCAAAGAGCTATAATTGAGCTAAAAGATAAGTTGAAGAAAGATAACTTGATTAGTGGAGTTACTCCAAATATATTCAATACCGAAAATGCGAAAGTACGTAATGAATCGCTGGCGGCATTAGTAATGCTCGGAATTCCGAGAGCAACTGCCGAGAAAAGTATTGATGCCATTCTCAAGCGTGAAGGTAATGATATTACCGTCGAACAACTCATAAAATTAGCACTTCGTTGAAACCATTAAATAAAATAACGCTGGGTAGTTTATCATAAAAAACTTATTCAGCGTTATTCTTTTGCTTGAAACTAAAAAAAAGCGACCAAAAAAATAATCATTACAGACTATTGGCAAGGTTTTAGTCGTTTAGTTCTTGATACTCCTATTGAATTTTCCTAAAAACTGTATGTTCAGACAGCTATTAAAATCAAATCGTGTTACTTTACTTTTACTCTTTTGTTTTTTTGAACTGATAAGCACCAATGACTTATTTGCTCAAAATCGTAGAAAAGGTGGAACTGCTCCTTTAAGCTCAAAAGAGAAAACCACAGTCGATTCTCTTGCATTACCAGAAAAAGACACCGTCATAACTCGTACGGGAAGTCGTCCGAGTTATCGTTGGCAAGACCGTTATTTGAATCGTTACACGGCCAAAGTTCCGCAGTCTCCGTTTTATCTGAAAGATTCGAAAAATATTATTACTGATTTTAAATTATCGCCTGATTCAAAAGAAATCTCCATTAGTGAAAAAGCAGGTAATAGAATTGACTACAAAGTTCCGCAAGCCTTGACATTCAACGAATATTCAAGTATTCAAAATGCCAGTGTAAGACGTAGTATTCTCAGAGATTATGAAAACTTACAAGATGGAAAAAGTGCAGTTAGTGGACGTGGACTAAGACCTTTAATTGAGAAAAACCCAGTGGTTGACAGAATCTTTGGTGGTAGTTTACCTGATTTAAAGCCCAATGGTTTCGTAACCCTCGATTTTCAACTAATCAGACAGTTCATTGATAATCCATTTTTACCACTCATTCAGCGTAAACAGACACTTTTTAACTTCAACGAACAAATAAACATCAATTTTAACGGTAAAATTGGTGATAAATTAGGCGTATTAACCAACCTTGATACAAAAGCAGCTTTCAACTTTGAAAATCAATTAAAGTTAAATTTTAAAAACCAACCTGAAGATATTCTCCAAAAAGTAGAGGGTGGAAATATCAGTATGCCAGTGAAAAGCCAATTGATACCAGGTGTTCAAAACTTGATGGGTGTAAAAGCAGCATTTAGATTTGGCAAATTAGATGTTACGGCGGTTGTTGCCCAACAACGCTCACGCACCGAATCAATCGTTTTGAACGGCGGTCAACAAAGTCGAACTTTTGAAATTCGCTGCGATAATTATGACGAAAACCGACACTTCTTTTTAGCTCAGTTTTTTAGAGATAATTACGAAAAGTCGCTCAGAAATTTACCTTTGGTGCTTTCAAATGTCAGAATCACTCGTTTGGAAGTTTATGTAACCAACCGAACCAATAGCATTGAATCAATGCGAAACCTAACGGCCTTTACCGACTTAGGTGAACTACCCGACGCAACAGGAAAATACAACGTAGTTGATAATAATGCCACTCCACTTTATGACAAACTCAATAGAAATCCAAACTTCCGTCGTGTTGATGATAGCACTGGAACTTTGGCAAACCTCGGTTTGAAAAAAGGCATTGATTATGAGGTTTTGAGAGGCTCGAAACGCTTAACAGATAGAGAATTTAAGTACAACCAAGAATTAGGATACATTTCGTTGGTTACTCCATTACGTAATGACGAAATCTTGGCTGTGGCCTACGAATACACTTATAACGGCCGCACCTATAAAGTCGGAGAATTGACAGAAGATTATTCTTCTCGCCGTGAAGATGAAGTAATTATGCTCAAACTCATCAAATCTTCTACGATTCGTAACCGGACGAATAGCCCGATGTGGAATTTGATGATGAAAAATATTTATTCACTCGGTACACCTGGTGTTGGTCGTCAAGGATTTCAACTACGTATTATCTACAAAGATGACCGTACGGGAATGGATACACCCAATTTACAAGAAGGGCGAAAACTACAAAATATTCCACTCATTAGGGTGATGAATCTCGACCGCTTAAACCCAAACAACGACCCCCAATTACCAGATGGAGACGGCAACTTTGATTTTGTGGAGGATGTAACAATCGATACCAAACAGGGAAAAATGATTTTTCCTGTTCTTGAACCTTTCGGAAAAACCCTTAATGATAAATTCGATATAGACGAACAAAACCTGAGAGAAAAATATGTCTTCAATGAGCTATATCGCACTACAATGGCTGATGCTCAGCAAGTTACAACCAAAAACAAGTTTTTCATCAGAGGTAGCTTACAAGCCAGCAACGCTTCCGAAATCTCATTACCATTGGGAGCTTCAGGACAATCGGTTAGAATTTTTGCTGGTGGTGTGCAATTACAAGAAGGTGCCGACTACACCATTGAACCACAACTTGGCAAAATAAAAATCATCAACCAAAGTATTTTAAATTCTGCTCGCCAAATTCGTATCGAATGGGAAAAACCCGACTTATTCAATACGCAGCGTAGAATTATGCTTGGTACAAGACTTGATTATAATCTCAATAAGGATATTCATATCGGGGCAACAGCCATGACACTCCGAGAAAGTACACCTGGTTTTCTGACAAGGGTGGCCATCGGGCAAGAACCAGTAAATAATACAATTTTAGGAGTTGATGTAAATCTGAGAAAAGATTCTCGATTCCTTACTCGAATGCTTGATGCACTTCCTTTGATTCAAACCAAAGAAATGTCTTCGATTCAACTTACTGCCGAATATGCTAAGTTAATACCAGCCGTAAACGACAAAAGAATTGGCGGTAATGCGATGATTGATGATTTTGAATCAACCAGAAACATCATAGATATGACTCGTCAACCAACTCGTTGGCGGCCGGGTTCTACTCCTGAATCATTCCAAGGCAGTGGAACAAATTATAATTACAACTACCGTCGAGGTAAAATATCAGTTTATACTGTTGATCAAACTACGTATTTCAATGGTGGTTTTGGTGCCGGTGTTCTACCTGATAACGTGACGGCTGAGGCTAATAATAATCTCTACGAAAAAGCCTTTTCACCAAACCAGATTTTTACCGGTCGCTCGCTGCCTGCATTCAACTCATCAATTCCATTAAATATTCTAGACATTAGTTATTTCCCTGCCGAGCGAGGCATGTATAACTTCAATCCAACTTTAGATAACAATGGTTTTCTGCCCAATCCAAAAGATAATTTTGGTGCAGTCATGCGTGGAATTACAGCAGATAATGACTTTGAAAATGCCAACACCGAATACCTAACATTCTGGATGCTCAATCCATTTGCCGATGTTGTAAGAGCAGGCTATAAAGATATTCTACCCGAAGGTGATACCAGAAATACTACTGGTGGAAAACTCTTATTTCACTTGGGCGATGTTTCGGAAGATTTTATTCCTGACAGTAGAAATAACTTTGAAAATGGTCTTCTTCCAAACGGTGGAACTGCCTCACAGCCTGTCACAACACGTTGGGGAAAAGCCCCAAGCATCCAATTCTTGACTGATGCTTTTGATAATCAGGCAGGTTCGAGAGAAAAACAAGACGTTGGTTTAGATGGGTTGTCAAACAACGAAGAAAGAGATTTTCCGCATATTAAAAGATATTTGGAGGATATTAGAGGAAAAGTAAACCCTGACGTGTATGAAGAAATTGTGAAAGACCCATCGGGCGATAACTTCAAGTTTTTCATTGATGCCGATTATGACGCACAAAATAAAAACCTTCTGCAACGTTTTAAAAACTATTTAGGCGTTGAAAATAATTCGCCACAAAATAATTCACAATCAACCGATGTAGCTACACCAGCCAACTCAGTTACGCCTGATAAAGAAGATATCAATGCCGATAATACAATCAATGATGTAGAGAATTATTATGAATATGAAATTGACCTCCGTCCGAATAAAATGGAAGTTGGGCAGGGCTTCATTGTAGATAAAGTGAATGTGCCTGGCACAGAAGCAACGTGGTATTTGTTCAGAATACCAATCAAACAACCTACCCGAAAGTATGGAGATATTAACGGCTTCAAATCGATTCGTTTCATGCGTACGGTCTTGACTGATTTTGATAAACCAGTAGTTCTACGTTTTGCATCACTTCAACTTGAATCGAATAGTTATCGTGTTTATGATAAAAATTTGAGTAATGCTGGTTTAACCGAAGTTCCTGAGCCCTACGATGCAAACTTTAAGGTGGGCGTAGTGAGTATCGAAGAAAATGGTTGCTCAGAAGATGGCCAAAACTGTAATGTAAAAGAAGGTAAAATTCCGTATGTGGTTCCGCCAGATTTTATTCGTGACCAAGACGTTACGCAACAACAATTTAATATCAAATTCAACGAACAATCTATTTCGTTGGGTGTAAAAAATTTACGTGATGGAGACTCTCGTGCGGTTTTCAAGAATACTCGTGTAGATATGCTAAACTATAAGCGTTTACGCATGTTTATTCACGCCGAAAATGATGATTATAACGAAAAAGAAATTGGTGGAGCATTCATTCGTATCGGTACTGACTTGACCGAAAACTACTACGAAATTGAAATTCCACAGTTAAAAATGACCCAAAGAGGAGCAATAGTTGACAAAGAAATTTGGCCAGAGGAAAACTCTATTGATGTTGCTTTGCAAGAACTGGTCAGACTCAAAGCAGAAAGAAATAGAGTGGCTAAAAACTTAAATGTAAGATACACCAGAAAGACCGAGGATGAAAAATTCAAAATTTCGGTCATTGGAAACCCTGATTTAAGCACCATTCTAACAATTATGCTTGGGATAACCAACCCAAAAAGTGAACAAGACCCTTCACCCAAAACTTTCTTGGTTTGGATGAACGAATTACGTGCTTACGGCTTTGATCAAACCTCGGGCGATGCCGCTCTCTTGGCCGCCAACATCAAGTTAGCCGATTTAGCGACGCTAACAGTAAACGGCAACTACAAAGGTTTCGGTTTTGGCGGTGTGCAAGATAAAATTTCGGAGCGTTCGAGAGATAATGGAACAGGCATAGGCATTGCCTCAAATATTGAACTCGATAAATTATTGCCAGAAAAATGGGGTTTGAAGATACCGTTTTTTATTAATTTTGATAAACAAACCGTCACGCCGCATTTCAATCCGCTTGACCCTGATATGCCATTGGAAATTGCTTTAGCAAATATTTCTGACCAAGCTCAGCGTGAAAGATACCGTCGATTAGTGGTTGACGATAATACTCGTAGAGGCTTCAATTTTTCGAATGTACGTAAAATAAAGACCAAAGAGGGTGCCAAATCTCATTTCTACGATATTGAGAACTTTACTTTTACTTACGCCCAAAACAATGTAAGCCGAACTAACATATTGATTGATGAGTATGCACTTAATCAATATAAAGGTGGATTTACGTATCAGTTTCAGCCAAAGCAAATCAATTGGGAGCCTTTCAAAAATAAAAAATCACTCGATCGCCCCTTTTTGTATTGGCTAAAAGATTTCAATCTTTCACCACTTCCAACAGTGATGGCTTTCAGAACCGATTTTGATAGAAGTTTTGCCAAAACACAATTAAGAAACGCTGAACTGACCACGAGTGGAATTATTCCGATGTTTGAGAAATATTTCTTGATGAACCGCATGTACGATTTACAATGGAATCTGACCAAGAGTGTTTTACTCAATTATTCGGCAACAATGAATGCCTTGATTGACGAACCACAAGGAGACTTAAATACGAAACAAAAAACTGATTCACTAATCAATAGCTTGAAACGCTTTGGACGTGCGAGAAACTTTAACCAAGAAATACGTTTAACGTATCGCTTGCCATTAGATAAGTTTTTCTTGCTCGATTGGATGACGGCAGATGCTAAATATAACAATCAGTTTAACTATCAGGCTGTTTCGTTAAATATTCTTGATGATTTGAATATTCCATTCGGTAACACAATCCGTAACGGTCGTGACCGAGGAGTAAGAGGTAAAATCGACTTTGTAAAACTTTACAACAAGGCAAAGTATCTTCGATTTGCCAACAGCCCGACTCCTGTGAAGAAACGCTTTACGCGTAACCCGGGTGATGATGAAAATATTGAAGTTTCAACGAGTAATCTTGCAAAGACCTTTACCAGACTACTCATGAGTGTGCGTGGAATTGATTATGATTATTCTATTACCGAAACCTCAATCTTACCTGGTTTTATGCCAGCTCCTAAGTTTTTTGGTCTTAGCTCTGACTTCAATAATATGGATGCTCTCAACTTTGTACTTGGAGCTCAACGGTATAAGTTTATCAACGAAAATGGTGACCAAGATGAGGGTTTCCAGAAAATTGCAGCCAAAAATGGCTGGCTTTCGCTGACAAAAACACAAACGCAGCCCTATACGCAGACCCGCCAAATCAAATTTAGCTATCGAACAACCATCGAGCCAAGCAAAGATTTGAGAATTCAGATTAGCGGAAATATGAGTCGTGGCGATACTTACCAAGAGAATTATATTGTAGGAGCAAATAACCAATACGAAAGTTCGAATCAGGTTAGAAACGGAAATTACGGAATGTCGTTTTGGGGCTTCCGAACTGCTTTTGCACGCATGACCCAAAAACAAGAAATTGTTGGGCAGGATACCAGCACAAGCTATCAGTACAAAGTATTCTATAATATGCTCAATTATAGAGACCAAATGTATTATAGTCAGTTTAAAATTGGCGAAGAACTTGACCCATTAAACAAGGCATTCTACAATAAAAACTCGCAAGATATCTTGATTCCAGCCTTTTTTGCGGCCTACAGCGGTAAAGGAGAGCGTGCGAAAATTGGTTTTAATCCTTTCAACCCGAACGGAAGAAAAATTAATATACCACTACCAAACTGGCGAATTGATTATAGCGGTTTAGCCAATTTAGAACCATTTAAGCGTATCTTTAGCTCAATTACAATCAATCATAGTTATACTTCAAACTTTAATGTAGGTAATTTCACCTCATCTCTTGAATATAATAAAACTGATATAGCCATAAATTTAGCTCAAAAAGGCTATCCGCTGCCTAATTCAGAAGTGTTAAATTCATTGGGGCAATTTGTACCTGTTTTCATTATGAGTACTATTACGATTGATGAAAAATTTGCTCCATTTATCGGTGTTCAGTTCGTTACCAAAAGTAAAATTTCGGGTAAATTTGAATACAATAAAGAGCGTAGGGCTTCATTAAATCTATCGAACTCCCAAATTGCTGAATATTCGAGTGATGACTTTGTATTTAATTTTGGTTTCAAGAAAAACGGTGTAAAACTGCCTTTCAGAGGACGAGATGGTGAAATTATCACGCTTAAAAACGATTTAAACTTACAATTCAATCTGACTTTAAGAGATATTAAGGGGATCCAAAGAAAACTGGATGGCGACCCTCAGCCAACACAAGGAAATTATAATTTCCAATTTGGACCAAGAATTTCTTATCAAATAAATAAGCGAATTTTGATGAATTTCTACATCGATCATTTAGTAAACCGTCCGTTTGTAACCAATTTTTCATTCCCACGAACAACCACAACGGGAGGCTTGAATGTAAGATTTAGTCTTTCTGAATAAGTAAAGGTCTGCACTATAGTTCTAACCCAAAAGGGAAAGGTTAGCCCTACGGTGCAGACGATTAAAAAACTTTTTTAACTACATTTTTCAGTTTTCCAACATTTGCTGTAACTTGCAGCCAAATTTAAAACTTTCATCAATAATGAATTACCCTGCTGACTTACGCTATACCAGCGAACACGAATGGATAAGAGTTACCGAAGGAAACATTGCGGTAATTGGAGTTACTGATTTTGCACAAAGCGAATTAGGAGACATCGTATTTGTAGAAATCGAAACTGTTGGACAAACATTGGCTGCCAACGAGATATTCGGAACCGTTGAAGCAGTAAAAACTGTTTCTGACCTATTTTTACCAGTAGCAGGCAAAATCTTAGAGGTAAATCCTGCATTGGCCAATAATCCTGAGCTAATCAATTCAGATCCATACGGTGAAGGATGGATGGTAAAAATTGAAGTTGAAAATATTGCTGATGTGGATGCATTAATGGATGCGGCAACATATCAGACAATCGTATAAACAATGAATATCATCTTGAAATAATATTCCCACAAATGCCCTCAATAGGGCATTTTTTTTGATTTTTGAAACAAGAATTGATCCTTGATTCGTTGAAGTGTAAATAAAAGTGCTAACAACCTGCTCATATGGAATAAACAATTGTTGGCCAATTTATCTTATAATCTAATGAGAATTTTATTAAAATCAGTAAAAATTATTGATAGTTCGTCCGAGTATAATGGTCTTACAAAAGATATTTTAATTGAAAATAGTGTAATCCAGCAAATTGCTGATAACATTGAAACCAATTCGGACCAAACAATTAGCGGCGATAACCTCCATGTTTCGGTTGGTTGGATTGATATGAGAGTCGCCTCAAAGGATCCTGGTTATGAATCTAAGGAAGATTTAGCGTCTTTAACTGCCGCCGCAATAGCAGGTGGTTTTACTGAAATTGTTACACTACCTAATACCAAGCCGGTTGTTCAGACAAAAGAGGCGATCGCATACATCAAAAATTTTGCTTTATCACAACTCATTACGATTCATCCGACTGGTGCTGTCACGAAAAACTGTGAAGGAAAAGATTTCACCGAAATGCTTGATTTACACCAAGCTGGTGCTGTGGCCTTCACCGATGGTGATCACCCTCTTTGGAATGCAGATATACTTTTAAAAACTTTACAGTACCTCGCCCCTATTGACTCACTTTTGATAAACAGACCCGAAGAGCCTTCAATGACAATTTTCGGGCAGATGCACGAAGGTATTGAAAGTACACTTCTAGGTATGAAAGGAATTCCATCAACCGCCGAAGAATTAATGTTGATGCGTGATTTGAAACTTTTAGAATATTACTTGGGCGATAATTTCGAAGGCGGTTCAAATAGTTGTCTGCATTTTTCTACAATTTCTACCAAAAAAAGTGTTGAACTAATCAGACAAGCAAAAACCAAAGGCTTGCCTGTAAGTTGCGATATTGCCGCCCATCAACTGGCATTTACTGATGCCGATTTGAAAGATTTTGATACAAATTTGAAAGTAAATCCTCCGTTTAGAAGTCAGGATGATATAGCGGCTCTACAAAAAGGCTTGGAAGATGGTACTATTGATGTGCTGGTATCGGATCATAATCCACAAGATGAAGAATCAAAGAACCTAGAATTTGATATGGCTGACTTTGGTGTTATTGCTCTTGAAACCTCATTTTCAGTTGCCAATACTTACAGTAAACTTCCGATCGAAAAAATTATCGAAAAAATTACGCACCAACCACGTAGGTTGTTGCGTTTAGAAAATATAAGTATCAAAGAAGGAAACTTTGCGAATTTAACTATTTTTGACCCTACTCAAGAATGGATTTATGAGTCGAAAAACATTCAATCAAAATCGAAAAATTCGCCATTCATCAATAAAAAACTAACTGGTAAAGTAAAGGCCGTAATTAATAAAGGCAGATTTTTTATCAATAATTAAAAAAAAATGTTGAAAAATAAAATTCTAAAATATGCGTTTACCTATGGAACTATTGCAGCGATTATTTGTATAGCAGTAGCACTCATCCAATATTACGGCCTAGAAAAAAGTCCATTTGGCCGATATAAATTACCTGCTTTCGGTATCAACATTATTTTTGTGATTGTGGCAACTTGGGTTTACAGGGCAAATAATTTAGGTGTTTTGAGTTTCACAGAAGGATTTTCTGTCGGCTTCATGACTAACCTCATTGCTGCAATCATAACAGGCTTGGTCTTTTTTATGTTTGTTCAATTCATTGATAAACCATTTGGTCAGAACCACGCTATAATGCTGTGGGTACAGGAAAACATAAAAGGAATTGAAAAAATAAAAGATACACACATCCGAGATTTCGGTATTGCAGAGTACCAGCTATTACTCAAACAAGCCCAAGAAATACCGTCGGCGAGTTATGTTTTGTTAGATGAAATCGTAAAAAAACAACTTTGTATCGTTGGAGTAACTATAGTTTCGGTCATTTTTCGACGTCATACATTTACTATTTCTTGATTTTTTTGTTAAATTTACTTACAAAAAAACCTAACACTTAAATAAAATGGAAAAACCGTCATCTGCTCGTATTGCTATCAAGTGGGGAATCATCACTGCAATATTAAGTATTCTATATACGATTGTTTATTACAAAACATCATTATTCGAAATCCCAATTCTATCTTGGGTAACTTTTATCTTGCTATTATTTGGATTGATATTCAGTATTCAAGAATTTAAAAAATTAAATAATTATTTCATCACATTTAGTGAGGGCTTATCAATCGGCACACTAATGAGTGCAATTGCCGGAATAGTTTATCAAATATTTAGTAATGTTTACAATACTTACATTGACCCTTCGGTAGTTGAAAAAATGGAAATGATTTATAGAAATCAGTTGCAGGCTCAAGGGTTTTCACCAGATCGAATTGCCAGCGAGCTCGAAGATGCATCACGCTATACTACGCCTGGGCTCGTTTTTATAGAAGGAATTATCTTACATATCATTATTGGATTTGTTTTTTCTTTGATTATTTCAGCAATTACTAGATCAACTAAAGCTGATCTAGAATTTTAGAAGGTATTTTACAATTCTTTAAGAAGCTCTTATTTCATTAATAAATTCCCTAAAATGCTCTCAATATTTCGTAAAGAACTCAATAGTTTTCTCAATTCATTGGTTGCCTATATTGTTATCGGTGTTTTCTTGGTAATTGTGGGATTGTTTACATGGTTTTTTGACTCGAATATACTCGATTATGGCTATGCCGACCTCAATAATTTCTTTCAGTTGTCGCCTTTTATCTTTATTTTCCTGATTCCAGCCATCACTATGCGTTCGTTATCCGAAGAATTTAAAAGTGGTACGATTGAACTATTATTTACAAAGCCATTGAGCGAGTGGCAAATAATCATCGGAAAATTCTTAGCTATTTTTCTCCTTATTTTACTTGCATTGCTTCCAACATTGCTCTATTATTATTCAATTTATCAGCTGGGAAGTCCAAAAGGCAACATTGATTCTGCCGCAGTTGTTGGCTCATACCTAGGCTTACTGCTACTTGGAGCTACCTTTGCAAGCATTGGATTGTGGGCCTCATCAATGACTGATAATCAGATAGTTGCATTTATTGTTGGAGCGGTATTGTGTTATGTACTATACGATGGTATTCAACAACTTGCCAATATTTTTAGCGGAGTTACACAATACTACATCAGTTTCTTGAGTTTGGGATACCATTATGAAGCCCTTGGTCGAGGTCTGATCGACTCTCGAAATATTATTTATTTGGGCAGCATTACATACTTGATGCTTTTTCTGACCAAACAAAATCTGATTGCAAAAAAATCATAATGCTTGAAACACTTCTCTTTTTTTGTGGTTTTGACAATCAAGAGAAAACATTCCAAATTACACGTCACACAAAACAAAATGAACACGATTAAAATTGCTTTAGACTGGACTCCAAATGTTAATCATATAGGTTTGTTTGTTGCCAATGAACTTGGTTTTTACGGACATGAAAATTTTCAAGTAGAAATTTTAAACCCAATAGAAGATAATTACAACCTAACTCCTGGAAAAAAACTGGAATTAGATTTATGCGATTTTTCGATTGCTCCATTTGAAACGGTCATCAGTTTAAACAACAAAGCCAACGTAGTTGATGCTATCGCAGTTTTTGCTATTCTACAAGAAGATTTAAGTAGCATAATTACACTAAAATCATCAAAACTGGACAGCCCGAAACTATTAGATGGCAAAATATATGCCTCATACAAAGCCCGATACGAAGACCATATTGTGCAAGAAATGGTAAAAAATGATGGTGGAAAAGGTGATATCCAAGTCATTTATCCTGATAAACTCGGCATTTGGAATACCGTACTTGCAGGAAAAGCCGATGCAACTTGGATTTTTGATAATTGGGAAGGAATTGAGGCTACGAGCAAAAATATTGAACTCAATAGGTTTTCACTCGCAGACTTCGGCATTCCTTATGGCTACTCACCAGTGATTTTTGCCAAAAGAAGCAAAGTTACTTCGCAAAAAAATGATTATTTGTCATTTATTCAGGCCACGAAGAAGGGTTATTTATACGCTAAAAATAACATTAAAGAAGCGGTGAATATTCTGAATATGTACCTTACCGATGAAGACAAAAAGAATATTGATATTGAAAAATCGTTGATAGCTACTGCCCCGTTTTTTGGTGATGAAAATACTTGCGGTAGCATGAACCCAGAAAAACTTCAATCATTTTTCAAATGGTTGTCTGACAACCAACTCGAAAGTAGTATAATTCTCCAACAAATGCTATTCACCAACGAATTATGCAATCGGTCGAACTAATCAATTTTCAACTAACTTCATCAAACTCATATGCAATTACCTATTTACCAAGTAGATGCTTTTACCGATAAACTTTTCGGAGGAAACCCTGCCGCAGTTGTGCCACTAAAATCGTGGATAGCCGACGACTTGATGCAAAAAATAGCTTTTGAAAATAACCTTTCTGAAACTGCATTCTTTGTTCCTTCCGAAAATGGCTTCGATATTCGCTGGTTTACACCAACAGTTGAAGTAAATCTGTGTGGACATGCAACTTTAGCCACAGCATACGTCATTTTCAATGTATTAAAATATCCTAAAAATGTAGTATCGTTTGGCTCAAAAAGTGGTGTTTTGAAGGTAACGAAAGAAGACAAATGGCTGGAACTCGATTTTCCTGTGCAAGAAACTGTACTTTCTGAGGCACCAGAAGGTTTAATTGCTAGTATTGGTAAAAAACCAACAGAGATTTATCGAGCTTCTGATGACTACATGTTGGTTTATAACACACAAAAAGATGTAGAAGCTCTGAAACCAGATTTTGGGGCATTGAAACACATCAAAGCCCGAGGTATTATCGTAACGGCTAAAGCAAAATCTAAGAAAATTGATTTTGTTTCCCGATTCTTCGGTCCAGGTTCCGGAATCGACGAAGACCCTGTAACGGGTTCAGCTCATACAAAATTAGTGCCTTATTGGGCAAAAAAATTGGACAAAACAACACTTACCGCCGAGCAAATATCAAGCAGAAGAGGTTTTTTGAAGTGTACACTAAAAAACGACCGTGTATTGATGGCAGGAAAAGGAAAACTCTATTTGAAAGGAAAAATAAGTGTGTAACTCATAAAATAATACCATGAAATGAGACTCCAAAAATGGTGTCTCATTTTTTTTAATAATATTTTGCAAATTATTATAAAACATTTATATTAAAACACTTGACACCCCCTATCTCGATTTCGTACCTTTGCAGCCTTAAATACTTAGGTTAAGCAATTTTTCTTCACCTAAATTTCTTCATGTCAGATAACAATCACCCCAATACATGAACGAAATCTAACAATATCTCTGTAAAAAACAGAGTTGGGAATAATACAACAATGAAACTTTCAGAATTCAAATTAGACCTTCCGCATAGCCTTATCGCCATGCATCCATACGAACAACGTGATAGCAGCCGTATGATGGTGGTGAATCGTAAAACCAAAAAAATCGAACATAAAATGTTTAAAGACATTGTTGATTACTTTGGCGAAAACGATACGATGGTTGTTAATAACACTAAAGTATTTCCTGCACGTTTATATGGCTCAAAAGAGAAAACAGGTGCAAAAATCGAAGTTTTTTTGCTACGCGAACTAAACCGTGAAATGCGTCTGTGGGATGTTTTGGTTGACCCAGCCCGTAAGATTCGTGTAGGTAATAAATTATATTTTGGCGATAGCGATTTAGTTGCCGAAGTAATTGATAATACTACTTCTCGTGGTCGTACCATCAGATTTTTATTCGATGGTTCGCACGAAGAAATGATGAAAACAATCCACGAATTGGGTGAAACCCCACTTCCGATTGACATCATTAAGCGTCCAGTAACCGAAGATGATAGAGAGCGTTATCAGACAATATTTGCTGAAAATGAAGGTGCAGTTGCTGCTCCAACGGCGGGTATGCACTTTACTCGCAATGTTCAACGCCGCATGGAATTGAAAGGAACAAACTTCTGCCCAATTACACTTCACATTGGTATCGGAACATTCCGCCAAGTTGATGTGGAGGATTTGACAAAGCACAAAACCGACTCAGAAAATTTCTTCATTCCAGAAAGCACTTGTGATATTGTTAATAACTCAATTGATAAAGAAGGAAGAATTTGTGCAATCGGCACAACTGCAATGAAAGCTATTGAATCTTCGGTTTCGGCGAGTAATCATTTAAAACCAGTAAATAATGGTTGGACAGATAAGTTTATCTTCCCACCTTTCGACTTCAAAATCACGAATGCCCTTCTTACCAACTTACACTTGCCAGAATCAATTTTATTGATGACAGCTTGTGCATTTGGCGGACATGAGTTAATTATGCAAGCCTACAACGAAGCCATCAAAGAAAAATACAAATTCTTTACTTATGGCGATGTTATGTTGATATTATAAAAAATCAGTCCACCCCAGCTCTTAAAGGGAAGCAAAAGAAAAGAGATGAAGAACAAAGAAATAAACTCCCCTTTTGGGGCTGGGGAAATTTACGCAATTATTGTAGCGGGGGGTAGCGGAAGTCGTATGAAAAGCGAAATTCCCAAGCAGTTCCTACCACTCAATGGCAAACCAATATTACTACATACGGTCGAAAAATTCCTACAAATCCCTCATATTCAAGTCATTATCGTTCTACCTAAAAATGATATTGAATATTGGCATGAAATAACAGCTTCAAATAGTATCATCCAGACCCTCAAAGATTCTATTACGATTACAGTTGGCGGTGCTTCACGTTTTCAGTCGGTAAAGAATGGATTAGCTAATATCAAATCAGATGGTTTAGTTGCCGTTCATGATGGTGTCCGGCCATTGATTAATCTTGAAATAATACAAAACTCCTATGTAGTTGCCGCTGAAAAAGGAACTGCAGTGACGAGTGTTTGGGCAAAAGATTCGGTCAGACAAGTAAATGAAAATGGTGAAAGCATTGCACTCGACCGCACAAAATTAAAGCTGGTTCAAACACCACAAACTTTTCGAGTTAGTTTGATGAAAAAAGCATTTGAAACTGAAGAACAGTCGTTTTTCACTGATTGTGCGAGTGTTTTAGAATTTGCTGGTGAGAAAATTACCTTAATTGATGGAGCCTACGAAAATATTAAAATTACTACGCCCGAAGATATGCTTGTGGCCGAGGCTTTCTTAAGCCACATATAAGCTACTCACACATATATTCAAACCTTGATGTACTACTGATGGTTTTTCCTTGGTTTTCCAAAACTATGTTCATGGTCGTCGGAAATCCATTGCTATTGTAGGTTGTTTCTCGAATAGTTCTGACATCGGGCACCTCTCTAAACTCTAAATTCTGTATCGAATAGAATTTTGTCCCGACTATATTATTGCTACCAAATGGCACAAAATTGTATAATGGACGAATCAGCCAGTATAGACCAATCTCAGGGATTCCCTCAAAAAAATTACGTTTGTCGTCAAAAGTATGTTCGTTAATTGTCGCTAAATTTCCAAAATCAGCTCTGGTGATTCGAAAAGGATTACCTCTTGAGTCATATTCAATCGACCGATTAACTCCTATCAGATTAGACCCAATGGCACTAATTGGCCTATTTTGAGTATCATATTCAAATAATATTTCAGTATTTGTAACATTATTCACTTTTTGAATCACTTTATCAGGAGTTGATTTGCTACCATAAACAAAATCAAATACAATGATTCGATTAGAGGCTGACTCATCTCGGATTCTACTCACCTTGCTCAAAGAATTATATTCAAACACAACTTTCTGACGTGCGGTGGTATCCGTACCGTTCCTAAGGTCATAACTATACATTCTTTCAATCCGATTATCTTTTAAAGTAATCAAATCATGGTGAATCAATTTCGTAGAAGGGAATTCGGTAACGAACTTTGTCAGACGGCACAAAGGAGCTGTTTCATTTTTCTGGCACGACCAAAAACACAAGCAAATAACAATAATGTAAATATTTGTCTTCATCTTCTGAAAAATTGATTTTATCATTAAACAACTTTCATCTGCAAATGTTAGAAAAGCCGAGAAGTATCATGCAAAAATTAAAAAAGCTTGGCAATGAGCCATTCTGGCAATATTTTCAACAAAATTGCTATTATTTGATAACGCTTCGTGATGTAGGCCACTTTCTTACGAGCGGCAATTGCTACCGCAATCTGTTGGGCAGCCTTTTGTGGTGTTGCCACCCAAAACATTCCTTTATTTTGCTTAGTCATTGGTGTATCAACAAAGCCAGGGCGAATATCAGTCACAAAAACATTAGGGTTATACTTGGCCGAACGCATTCGCAAACCTGACATATAATTGGCCATAAAAGCTTTCGTGGCATGATATTCGGGCGAATATGCACTTCCTGTTTGTGAAGCCAAAGAAGAAATTCCAACTAAATGCCCTTTACCTTTTTGTGCAAAATATACATACGACCATTGAGCCAACGCTGTAAAACCACGAGCATTGATGTCAATCGTATTCATCTCTTGCTCATAGGTAGCTTTCTGAAATCCAACACCGGCATTAATAATAACTAAATCAATTCCACCAAGAATACTTTCGGCCTCTACCATTTTGCTGCGTGCTTCATCGGTTTTAGCGACGTCCATTTCCATAGCAGTGATTTTTGTAGAAGGAAAAGCCTGTTTAACTTCTTCGAGAAGTGCAAGCCTGCGACCAGTTATTACCATTTCGTGGCCAAATGAGGCGTATAATTCGGCCAATGACCGACCGATTCCTGTTGTAGCTCCAATTAATACAATTTTCATCCGTTTCTTAAAAGTTTTTTCAATAAATGAGGCTTGAATAAAAGCTGTCGGATTTGTATTTTGTTTAATATCTTTGTTTTTCAAATGTAATGAAATCATCTCAATATAAATACTATTTATGCAAAAACGTCTGTCAGCGGAAGAATATATTTCGGGAATAATAGCAGGAAATAGAATTATTTTAAGTCGTGCTATTACTCTGATAGAAAGCCAGTTAGAAAGTGATAGGGCGATAGCACAAATAGTATTAGAAAGAATTTTACCATATACGGGCAAAGCCACACGAATTGGTATTACGGGTGTGCCGGGCGTTGGAAAAAGCACATTTATTGAAGCTTTTGGTAAACACATAACATCTCTCAATAAAAAAATTGCGGTTTTGGCAATCGACCCGACCAGCCAGCGTACAAAAGGAAGCATCATGGGAGATAAAACTCGTATGGAAGAACTGGCCCACGATTCACTGGCATTTATTCGGCCATCTCCATCGGGTAGCACGCTCGGTGGTGTAGCCAATAAAACCCGTGAAACAATGCTACTGTGTGAGGCAGCGGGTTTTGATGTGATTATTATTGAAACAGTTGGCGTTGGCCAATCAGAGACGGTGGTTAAAGGCATGGTCGATTTCTTTCTTTTGTTGATGCTTTCTGGAGCTGGCGATGAACTACAAGGCATCAAACGTGGAATCATGGAAATGGCCGATGCCATCGCTATCACGAAAGCCGATGGTGATAATAATCAAAAGGCTAAAAACGCTCGCTTAGAGTATCTTCATGCTCTGCACCTTTTCCCTCCTACTCCAAACAACTGGTACCCTCCAGTACTAACCTGTTCGGCTTTGGATAAAACTGGTCTGGCTGACATTTGGCAAGTTATTCTTGATTTTGAAAAACAAACGAAAGAAAATGGCTTTTGGAAGAAAAATCGGCAGGAACAAAGCCTAAATTGGATGCACGATTATATAAAACAAGTACTTGAGAATCATTTTTTCTCTGATAACTCAGTAAAATCTCATTTGGCATCCCTCTCAAACCAAGTACTCGCCGAAGAAATTTTACCTGTTCAAGCAGCAAATTTATTACTGAAAAAGTATTTCAATTCCTCTTATTCGAATTAGAATTGTTTAGAGTAGCTACAATTAATGTTTTTTTTTAGACAATGCTTATAAAAATGAGTATTTTTGCAGCTTAATAGCCTACACATAACTAAGCCTATAATATTTCTGACTACTGAAAAACCGTATTTATGTTTTGGTATAATCTTTCAAAAATTATCTTAAAAAATCGTAAGACTTGGTTATTTGTTGTCTTTGTAGCAACCATTTTTATGGGCTTCATGGCATCAAAAATTACAATGTCTTATGAATTAGCAAGAATTCTCCCAAAAAGTGACGAAAATTTTCAAATCTACGAAGATTTTAAAAAACGATTCGGCGAAGATGGCAACGTAATGGTCATTGCCGTGGAATCGGATAAAATTTATCAGCTCGAAACTTTTCAGCAATGGTATGATTTGAGCAAGAAAATAAAAGGTATTGAAGGCATCAAAAACGTTTTATCAAACGCTAATCTGTTTGGAATTGAAAAAGATAGTGTCGAGAAAAAATTCAACTTCCCTCCACTAATTGCCAATCGACCTAGTACACAAGCCGAAGTTGATACCCTCAAAGCCAAAATTGACCGATTACCTTTTTACAAAGGAGTCATTTACAGCAATGAAGGGAATGCTCATTTAATGGCCGTTACATTCGACCAAAGCAAACTCAATAGTAAAGGACGCATCACGATTTCGAGAGAAATCGAAGCCGCTGCAAAGGCTTTTGGCGAAAAAAATAATATCGAAGTTCATTTTTCTGGAATGCCATTTATCCGTACGAACTTCATTTCAAAAGTTTCGGCCGAACTAACGAGATTTCTTGGATTAGCATTCTTAGTGACCATCGGTATTTTATATATTTTTTTCCGTTCGATTCGTACTGTACTTTACACCTCGCTTCTGGTTATCATTTCGGTGATTTGGTCAGTAGGATATATCGTCTTATTTGGATATAAGATTACGATTCTTACAGGCTTAATTCCGCCACTAATTATCGTTATTGGTATTCCGAATACGATATTCTTGGTCAATAAATATCAAGAAGAGTTCTTAAAGCACAGCGATAAAATGCGTGCCTTGGCGGTTTCAATCGAGAAAATCGGAAAAACTACCTTTTTGGCCAACGTTACTACTTTCATTGGTTTTTTTGTGTTTTATTTCACAGGAAGCCCACTTTTATTAGAATTTGGCTTAGTAGCCGCCATTTGTGTGATGTCAACGTGGGCAATTTCGTTGATTTTGATTCCAATATTATTTAGTTATTCTGCTCCACCAAGTGCCAAGAATGTACGTCACCTCGAAAACAAAAACCTCACGGCATTCTTGAGCTATGTGAATCGTATCGTACACACTCGCCGCACTAACCTGTATTGGTTTATTGCTTTATTAGTTGTTGTTTTTACGATTGGCATGAGTCGTCTGAAAGCAATCGGATACATCGTTGACGACCTTCCACAAAAAGACCCAATTTATGCCGATTTGAAGTTTATTGAGAAGCATTTTCATGGTATTGTGCCGTTTGAAGTTGTTATCGATACAAAAAAAGAAAATGGCGTTTTAAACCCACAGGTACTCAATAAAATTAAGTTGATGCAACGAGAATTTGCCAAATACGATGATTTTACCAACCCGATTTCGTTGGTTGAAGCCATTAAGTTGGTATATCAAGGGTATCGTGGCGGTGACCCAAAATATTTCCAGTTACCTGGTACTTTCGAACTTCAGAAACTTGCTGAATACGTTGGAACTGTAAAGGGTAAAGAAAACTTAGCTACGCCATTTATTGATAGCACAAAACGCTACACACGTGTGAGTTTTCAATGTGGCGATGCAGGTACGGTCAGAATCCGTGAGTTAGTAGAAAAACTACAACCTAAAATAGATACAATCTTCAACTACGACCGTGAGGCCAAACAATGGCTACCAAAAGAAGAACAAATTGAGGCAAAAATTACGGGGAATGGCGTAGTATTTATGAAAGGAAATGATTATTTACTACAAAATTTGATTGAAAGTACACTCTGGGCAATTGGATTGATTTGTATCGTGATGGCCACTCAATTTTTCGATGCCCGCATGATTCTGATTTCAACTATTCCGAGTATTTTGCCACTAATCATTACGGCTGGAGTTATGGGATATTTTGGAATTCCACTCAAACCAACAACCATCTTAGTGTTTAGTATTGCTTTTGGTATTTCGTCCGATGGTACGATATATTTCCTTACAAAATACAAAGATGAATTAAAGAATCATAACAAGACAGTTTCGCAAGCAATTACCGAAACCATCATGTACACAGGTATAAGCATGTTCTATACGGCAATTATTTTGTTTTTTGGATTTGGTATATTTGCAGTTTCCAATTTCAAAGGTACGGTCTATTTAGGTAGCCTCATCTCTATTACACTTTTAATGGGAATGATTGCCAACCTTATTCTTTTACCTGCTTTATTAATGACTTTAGATAAGCGAAGAAACAAAGCATAATGATAAATTTCCATACAGAAAGCATTGATTTTAAGGTTACGAACCCAATCAAGACCAAACGTTGGCTAAAATCAACCATTGAAGCAGAGGGGTTTGAATTATCAGAAATCAATTATATTTTTTGTGATGACGAGTATCTCCACAAAATAAATGTTGAATACCTCGACCACGATACGCTGACAGATATCATTACATTTGATAATTCGGAAGATGAAGAATTGATTGAAGGAGATATTTTTGT
>NZ_JBMLRC010000171.1:16060-17487 GCF_049241225.1 Emticicia sp. | reverse complement strand
TCTATATAAGATGTATCAATGATTTCAATATTTAGGCTTATTAACGCAAAGCAAAAATATCTATTTTTTTGAAAAAAAAACGCATGAAGTCTCTCTTTATCAATCACCGAGATGAAAATCAAAAATGAAAATTGTCAAAAAAATATATCAAACGCTATTTTTTTTTACCATAAAAACAAATATGTAATACAGATAAGAGCATTATATCCCTTCAATAACTTTTCTTAAAATGGTAAAAAATAAAGTTTTTTCTTTATTATGTCCTTTCTCCAAGAAATATATATTTTTGGAAAATTTTGATACCAAACACTATTAAACTAAAAAATGGCCATGGAAAATCGTATCGGAGGATACAGAGCAGGGGCTATTCCTGCAAACATTAACAGGAAAGAATCTGGTAAATTTGATCAATTACCCTCTAAAGTCGATCTAAGAGAGCACTTAACTGAAGTAGAAATGCAAGTAGGTAATAGTTGTGTGGCGAATGCTTTTGCTGGAGCTTATGAATATTTAGCCAAACGAAATAATGGAGATTCAGCCGACATTAGCCGACTCTATATTTACTACAACGCACGCTACTTAGAAGATGCTCAAAATCAAGACTGTGGCTCGATTATGTATAAAGCCATCGAAGGATTAAAGGAGTATGGAGCATGCTCAGAAGAACTTTGGCCCAATGATGAAAGTATGATTCTTGATGAACCTGACCAATCGGCGTATGACCACGGCTCAAACTTTAAAATCGTAGATGCTGAATATATTGAAACTCGCCTTGACTTGTGGAAACAAACCCTTGCCGAAGGCTATCCTATTTCGTTTTGTTTGAATACTTTTCAATCTTTTGATAGTGCTTCAAAAAATAAAGGTCGGGTACCAATGCCAAAGCCTTCGGATAATGTTCGTGAAACACACGGATGGCACGCAATGCTTTGTGTAGGCTATTCAGACCCCGACAAGGTATTTATTGTGAGAAATTCGTGGGGAAAAGACTGGGGCGACAGAGGTTATTGCTATATTCCGTATGATTACATGATGAATAAAGAGTTTAACGGTCATGATTCATGGATAATAAAATCGGTTGAAAACCTTGATTTTAGTGAAGGCGTCTGGGATGATTCGGAAGAATCAAGTTTTGCGGTTGATGGAATGATTTATGTAACCGATTTTTGGATTGAAACTGAGGATACGGAAGACTTTGCCACACAATTAGAGGAACTTTGTATGGAATATGTAGAGAGTGAAGAAGATTTCTACTTTGATTACGAAGCAAAAGAAGAAGATGGGGTTGAATATACCTACATCAATAACTTTGAAATCCTAACCGAATTTCCGGATGATTTTATTGCCGATTTAGAAACCCTCTGCGAAGAAAACGCCATCGACGAAAATTATGGTTTCAATTATAGCGGCAGTGAAGAGGAAGAGGA
>NZ_JBMLRC010000171.1:0-15960 GCF_049241225.1 Emticicia sp. | reverse complement strand
GAAGAAGAGGAAGAAGAAAGCATTTCAAAAAAACGTCGATAACAATAAAAATCTTGCAAACGCTTGTTCCTAATTAAAAACGATTAGGAACAACCTCAAAAATCAAGGCATAACGTATTTTTTCGAAGCATCATCTAAAATTAAAACCCAATCGTGTCCATAACCAGAAGAGGGCGGAGTAAATTTCTTTATACCTACATTTTCAAAAACGCCTATTTCACTGATTTGCCCATTTTTAGGGTTAAACCAATTAGCTATTATTTTTTTACCCGTTATTTTACCCATATTTACCGTAAAACTTCTTCCTGTAGCAGCATAAATGTAGGCGTAATCATTCCCACGAGTGGCTTGAATACGCTCATAAGACGACAAGTTATTTTCCACAATCAACGACTGATCGGGGATTCTATCCAAAATTGGTCTTGCTTCAATCAAATTCTTTAAATATTTCACCTGATTTGCAGCAGGCAGTTCAAGAGCCTCCTTCCAGAATAAATGTGGACCATTGACTGGAACTGACATCGGTCGATACATCTGCCAAACATCATGACAACCATAAGTAAAACCAAACGCTCCAGCAAAAACATCTAAATAAATAGCTTTTCTGACATCGTAAGCATTAGTTGTTCCTAAATCTTTGGCATTGAAACACACAGGGTGGTCTTCATAAATGGGTTCACCATCAACTACTGGCTTTGTATTTGGCCGCTCATACGAACCCGCTATGCGATTATACACATCATTATCACGGCAATGCCCAGTTTGAAACATATTGAAATCGAACCAATCATCATTATGAAACCACTCACTTGCACCTGCTTGATTGGGTTGCGGATGAAAAGTAATTAAAACTTTATCGTTACCACCATAAGCCTCAACAACACCTTCGGCCATTGCCCTCCAAATCTTTACATCTTGGGAGCCAACTCTCGGGTTTCGGTCACCACCCAGTATCCAAATAATGTTTTTTCGATTTTTATATCTTTCAGCCATCCATTTTCCAAATACCTTCGCATTTTCAGCATTAAAAATCTCGGGCCCAGTCCCCCATCGGTCTTTATAAATTTTATCACCCCAAGTGGGTAACAAACCAATATTAAGTCCAACCTCGGCGGCTTTATCAATTATAAAATCAACATGCTTAAAATATGCTTCATTAGGTTTTGTAGGGTCGTTATTTATCAAAGGCTTATCGCCGTAAGCATTTGGCGAATTTAAACCATCTATTTCGGCCAAAGCCACTGCTTGAATTACAGTAAACCCCTGCGAAGCTCTTTTGCTAAGGTAATAAGTGGCCGAATCACGGTCAAGAGCATGAAAAAGCTCCCAAGCAGTATCACCCACCCAAACAAACGGCTTATTTTCTTTCAGAATAAATCTTTTATTCGAGCTTACCGTAAAACTTTGGGCAGAAAGATTAAAAATCACAAAGCATAACAATATCGAGTGATGCAGTTTTTTCATTGTAGTCGTTGAAATAGATAGAATTAGGCCCAATTTACCAATTATTTTCTATTTAATAACAACTCACTTTTCATTTTAAACTTGCAATTTTTTCGACCAATACCTCATTAATCTTCACATAAGACTCAAATGTCCAACCAGCAATATGAGGTGTAAAAATTACCCTTTCCGATGATTTTAATCTTTCAAATACTACTTGTTGGTCGAGGGTAAGTTTCTGGAGTTTTTCATTTTCCAAAACATCTAAGCACGCACCTTTTACTTTTCCTTCATCAAGCGAATCAGCCAATGCCGATAAGGATACAATTTCGCCACGCGAAGCATTCACAAAAAATATATTATGCTTGAAACTCGCTAAAAACTCATTATTCACCATCTGACTGCTTTCTGAAGTTAAAGGAATATGTAAACTCAGCACCTCTGCCTCATCAAATATTCTTTCCAGTGAAGCCTCCTCCACAAACTCATCCGAAAAACTCGTTTTATATTTATCATAAGCTAAAACCTTACAGCCAAATGCTCTAAAACGCTTGGCTGTCTCGGAGCCATTGTTGCCATATCCAATGATACCAACTGTCTTGCCCATTAATTCGTATCCTCGGTTTTTCTCACGTTGCCAAACTCCATTTCTTACCTCTTTATCAGCAATCAAGATATTATTCATCAAGCATAAAACCATACCCAGCACGTGTTCGGCAACGGCAACTCTGTTCCCTTCGTTCGCAGCAAAAAGTGCAATATTCCTACGCTCTACATAATCAATATCAATTAAGTCTAAACCTGCCCCTGCCCTACCAATAAATTTTAGTTGATTGGCATTTTGTAATAATTCGGCATCAACAAAGGTTTTACTTCTAATGATTAACCCTGTACAATTTTTTAATTTTTCGATGATTTCAACACGACTAATTTTAGGTTGATAATCTGTTTGAAAACCTAAATTTTCGAGCATTGGCATCAAGCTAAGGTGCATTTCATCGACTATCAGTACCAAACCTTTATTCATAACATTGTTTGTATTCACAGGATTTTTTTTATAATTTGATTGTCAGTAACTTGCAGCAAAATTAAGATTCAGTAGTCGGATAGTCATAGTTTTATTTTCTTTTTTATCAGAAATAACTATGATAACCCAAAAATCATTTAAATCCTGTCAGAAAGTGAGCGAAAATCAAAAACCAATTATTGGTATAAGCATCGGAGACTTTAATGGAATTGGCCCTGAAGTTATCCTAAAAGCAGTCGGCGGCAATCGACTAAACAAAATCTGTACACCTGTTATTTATGGCTCTGGTAAAGTGATCAACCGATACCGTCAGTTACTCGAAATGAAAGATTGGCAGTTTTTTACGATTCATAAGGTCGAGCAAATCAACCATAAACAAGTAAACGTTATTAATTGTATGAGCGACCAAACTTTGGAGGTTCAGCCCGGTACAATTACTCCTGAAGCAGGAAAACTGGCATTTGAATCGCTGAAACGTGCAGTGGAGGATTTAAAGGCGGGTAAAATTGATGCGTTGGTTACGGCTCCCATCAATAAGCATAATATTCAAAGCGATGATTTCAAGTTTCCGGGTCACACTGAGTTTTTGGCAGATGCTTTTGGTGTAAACAAAGAGTTGATGTTTATGGTCAGTGAAAACCTGAAAATCGGAGTAGCAACTGCTCATATTCCATTAGAACAAGTAAAAAAAACAATCAGTAAAGAACTTATTATTAGTAAATTAGACCAGATAAAATCATCATTGATTCGTGATTTTGGGAAACAAAAACCTAAAATTGCGGTATTGGGTTTAAATCCTCATGCTGGAGAAAATGGCTTGCTCGGAAGTGAAGAAAAGGAAGTAATTGAACCAGCTTTAACTGAATACAAAAAGAAAGGAAATCTGGTTTTTGGCCCATTTCCAGCCGATGGTTTTTTTGGAACAGCCGCTTGGAAAAACTACGATGCCGTATTGGCGATGTATCACGACCAAGGCTTGATGCCATTTAAAATGCTTGCTTTTGAAAACGGAGTTAACTTCACAGCGGGCTTGCCTAAAGTACGCACTTCGCCCGACCACGGCACAGCTTATGATATTGCAGGAAAAAACATAGCTGATGAATCTTCTATGCTAAATGCCATCTACATGGCCATTGATATTGCCAAAAATCGTGAAGAATTGGCCGATTTAGAGGCAGGTTCAATGAAAAAGAAAACAATCGTGCTGAAGGAAGCCAGCATGGAAGACTAACTTGAGTTCTGAATACTGAGTGCTAAGTTCTGAGTTAAGCTATGTCAATGATGTAACTAACTCAGAACTATAAACCGCAATAGCGGACCGCTCAAAATTCAGAACTATACATCAAGGTCTTCAAATGGACTTCTGATATTCACTAGCTCAACAACAGCAATTTGATTATAGATTGCTGTTGTCTGTAAATATTTATGACCCAAGATTTCTTGTAGTAAATGTATATCCATTCCTCGTTCTAAACAATGTACGGCATAGCTGTGTCGTAGCGTATGCACCGAAGCATCTTTATCAATTTTGGCTTTACTCATTGCTTGTTGAAAAACTAATTGCACACTGCGTGGGCTATATGTTTTCCCATTTTCGCCACCAAAAAGTAAATCTTGGGGACTATACTTTTCGATATAGGCTTTTAGGATTGGAATAAGTTTCTTCGGTAACATGAGCGTCCGTCCTTTTTCTGATTTTGAAGGTGAAACTACGATTTCCTTTTTTTCAAAATCAACATCCGAAATCTTCATGTTTAAAACATCACTCAATTTCAAACCAGCTGCATAAATTATGGACATCAATGCTTTGTGTTTCAGATTATCCAAAACATCAATAATTTTCGCTACTTCCTTCTCAGTTAAAATATCCGGAAGGCTTTCACTTTTCGATTCGCCATTTGCTTTAATTCCAAGTTTACGATTAAAAATTACCTCATAAAATAGTTTTATGGCTTTACCTGCCTGTAATGAGGCATCAATCGTATTCCCTTTTTTTTCTCCAAGTTCGACCAAATATGCCGAAATAAGCTCTTCGGTAATTTTGCTTTGGGGTAAATCTCTGAAGTGGTTATAAAACACAAAAATAGCATTTCGATAAGCGGCGATTGTTTGTGAATTATACTTTCCTTTTCTTAGAATTTCTGTAAATCGTTCAATTAGATGGGTCACAGCTGCGTAAAAATTAAATAAAGGGTTTAAAATGCGAAAAATATAAATAATGACTGTAATATAAAAGCAAAGTAACATCCAATTACTTTTTTTTTATGATTTTTGCATAAATTTTTGTCAAAATTGTAATTTTCAATGTAATGCTCATAGGATTTATAGTGCTGTATTTGCTAATAACAATCTGTGTAGGTTGGTATGCATCCAAGTTTGTAAAAAATGCCAGTGACTTCGCAATAGCTGGCCGTCGTATGCCAACATACGTAGTTGCATCTGGCTTATTTGCAACGTGGTTTGGGTCAGAAACAGTAATGGGTGCAAGTGCTGAATTTGTAGAACACGGACTTTTGGGAGTCATCGAAGACCCCTTTGGGGCGGCAATGTGTCTATTACTTTTAGGTTTGTTTTTTGCTCGACCGCTCTACAAGCTCAATATTCTAACTTTCAGCGATTATTTTAATATCCGATATAGCAAAAAGGTAGAATGGGTTTCGGCAATTTTTATGATACCTTCATATTTTGGTTGGATTGCCGCACAATTGGTTGCTTTAGCAATAATTCTTCAGGCAATTGCCAACATACCGTTTGTTTGGGGCGTAATTATTTGTGCTTCAGTTGTACTATTTTATACCTACATTGGCGGAATGTGGTCGGTTGCCATCACTGATACTGTACAAACAGCGGTCATCATAGTAGGAATGTTAATATTGATGCTCGAACTGGTAGGGCAAATTGGTGGTTGGCAACAAATGATTGCCAAAACTCCCGAAGATTTTTTTAGATTCACACCCAAAGAAAATACAATTCCGAGTTGGGTGGCTTACTTTGGGGCTTGGATAACTATTGGTTGGGGCTCAATTCCACAGCAAGATGTTTTTCAGCGTACGCTCTCGGCAAAATCTGAAAAAGTGGCAGTCAATAGTGCTTATTGGTCAGCAATTATGTATCTCTCAATTGCTGCTATGCCTTTAGTTATTGCACTCTGTGGCACACTTTTGTACCCAGATATCAAACAAGGAGATACTCAAATGACAATCCCAATTTTGGTTTTAAAACATACTTCCGTCGGAATGCAAGTCATATTTTTTGGAGCATTACTCTCTGCCATTTTAAGTACATGCAGCGGTTCTATTTTGGCCCCTGCAACTGTTTTAGGTGAAAACATCATAAAGCCACTCTATGGAGAAAAAATTTCGGATGAAAAATTACTACAACTTATGCGACTTTCAACCATAGGTATTACCCTTATTGGTGTTGCATTATCTTTGTTTAAAGCAGAAATTTATGAATTAGTTGGCGAGTCATCGGCACTAAGTCTTGTTGCCCTATTTGTGCCTTTAGTTGCGGGCCTTTACTGGAAAAAAGCGAATGCACTCGGTGCAATTCTCTCAATGACTCTGGGAACTACCGTCTGGACATTCTTTGAGTTTTACGAAACCGAAATTCCATCAATGATTTGGGGTTTGTTGGCAAGTATCGGCGGTATGATTATTGGTTCATTTATCTCAAAAACACCATTAACCAATGAATAAATACATTTCTATTGAAGATTTTATTGAAAGTCAAGAACCTAAGATTTCAGCGTTGTTATACCAATTACGAAGAACAGTCTTGAATGCCCACCCAAAAATGATAGAACGTTTTATGTTTAATACTACTATGTTTGGGGTAAAAAATGAGTTTTGTTATTTTGTGGTACTAAAGAAAAATGCTGGAGTGGAAGTAGGTTTTCATCGTGGCTTCCAGATGTCGAATGAGCAAGGCTTACTAGCATCGAAAAAACGCAAATTTATTCACGGAGTTACATTTAGAGATTTAGAAGATTTTAAAAAGAAAGAGGCTTCTTTTAAGGAAATCCTGCAAGAAGCCATTATTCTCGATGATATTAACGAAAAATCTATTTTCTCCGAAATTCTGCAAGCTGGACGCAAAAAAAAATCATAGATTTTGGGCAGCAATCCAACCGCCAGTCCAAGCCGCTTGAAAATTAAAACCGCCAGTGATGGCATCAATATTTAGCACTTCACCAGCCATAAATAAAGTTGGATATTGCTTCAAACTATAAGTTTCAAAATCTACTTCTGATAAATCTACCCCGCCCGCAGTAACGAATTCTTCTTTGAAGGTACTTTTACCATTCACTTCAAACGTACAGGCAGTAAGCTGTTCAACCAATCTTTGGATATGTTTTTTACCAGTTTCAGCCCACTTCTGAAACTCTCCAATCTGAGCAGCTTTGCATAGATTTTTCCATAATCTAATCGGCAAGCCAAACTCGGCATTAGCCATTACGTTCTTTTTCTGCTGTGTATTGATTTGATTGTGTAAGTGATTTCGCACCGCCTCAATATTTTTATCGCCTAACCAATTTACTTTAATCGAAAACTTGTAGGCTGAGGCATTCAATTCTCTTGCGGCCCATGCCGATAGTTTCAAAATTCCCGGCCCCGAAAGCCCCCAATGAGTAATCAAGGTTGGTCCATTGCTTTCAAACTGAGTTTTCTGAATATTAATGATAGCATTTGGCACCGAAAGGCCCATTAAATCGGCCAATCTTTCGTCTTTTATATTAAATGTAAAAAGGGAAGGAACTGGCTCAACGATTTTTATTTTTAGTTTTTCGAGTAAAGTCCAAACAGCAGTATCGCTTCCCGTGGCAATCATTAACTTTTTTGTGTATAAAATTCTATCGCCAGCTACACGAAGTTTCCAGTTTGAATGCTCATTTGGCAGATAATCAAAATACTCAACTCTCGAATTGGTCAGGATTTCAATATTATTTCGGCGAGCCGCACCGAGTAAACAATCAATTATCGACTGTGAAGAATCGCTTACTGGAAACATTCTTCCATCTGCTTCTTTTTTTATCTTTACCCCTCTACTCTCAAACCATTCAATCGTGTTGGTGGGATTAAATCTTTTGAAAGGCTCAAGTAATTCATTTTCGCCACGTGGATAAAATTTCACCAGTTTTTCGGGTTCAAAACAGGCGTGCGTAACATTACAACGCCCTCCGCCTGATACTTTAACTTTCTGCAAAACATCTCTTCCACGCTCCAAAATTGCGATTTTTAAGCCTTTATTCTTTTCTGCGGCGTTAATTGCAGCAAAAAATCCAGCGGCACCTCCACCAACAACGATTATATCATACATTTTTAAAGTCCACGGTCAATAGTCAATAGTCAACAGTATTTCAATATATTGACTATTAACTTGTTAGCAAATTTAGATTTTCATTAAAGTACCTGCAATCGTCTATTTCAAATATTTTTCTTCAAAGTAAACCTTTTTTTCTCGTAAAACAGTTACCAAACTTTCGATTTCTTTTGGTGCTTTTCCAAATTCAAAAGTCACTTTGTGTTTTGAATCGCCTTTCATAATTTCTACCCATTCGGCACCACCATCAGCACAATCAGGGCAACCAACTATTTCATTAAGTTTTTTAAATGATTCATAATCAATACTTTTAACGAGCGAATTTTGTAAAGTTGCATCAAGCGATTCTTTGAATGTTTTTGGTGTTCCGCCGATTGCCCCCCTACCTTCGGTATAGAAAACCGTAAAACTAACTTCTCCATTTAGTAAATTCATTTCTTTCCGACACGGACCAACACACATCCCGAAACTTGTGCCATAATTGACTACGTATTCGTTCATAGTCGCCTGACTATCAACCGAATTGCTTTCTTTTTCACAATTTGTAAGGAATAATGTGGAAAGAATCATCACTAAAACAAGTTGCATTTTCATAATTTAATCAGATTTTTGTGAATTATTATTTAGCTATAAGATTCAGATTTTATAAAAAAGGTTGGAACGATGACCACAAAACAAATACAAATTATTGCCCAAACCGTGGGCGTACCCGAAAAAAGTATACAAAATACCATAAATTTATTAGATGAAGGTGCTACTGTTCCGTTTATTTCTCGATACAGAAAAGAGATGACAGGTAGCATGGACGAAGTGCAAGTGGCTGATACCAAGGAACTTTACAATAAGTTCATGGAGGCCGATAAACGTCGTGAAGCAATTATCAAATCGATTGAAGAGCAAGGCAAAATGACACCCGAGTTATTGAGCAAACTCAATAATGCTCTTTATCTCAATGAGTTAGAAGATTTATATTTACCTTATAAACAAAAACGAAAAACCCGAGCAACGGTCGCCATCGAGAAAGGACTCGAACCTTTGGCTAAGATTATTTTCGCTCAAAAAGATAGAAATATCGAAGCCATTGCCGAAAAATATCTGAATGATAAGGTTGAAAGTGTGGAAGAGGCACTTCAAGGAGCAAGAGATATTATGGCTGAGTGGATTAACGAAGATATTCAGGCCCGAAATGCAGTTAGACGATTATTTGAGCGTGAAGCAATTATCACTTCTAAAGTAAAAAAAGGTAAAAAAGAAGACGGTATCAAATACCAAGATTATTACGAATTTTCTGAGCCATTATCAAAAATCCCATCACACCGACTTTTGGCCCTGCGTCGTGGCGAAGAAGAAGGATTTTTGTCGATTGATATTTCGATTGAAACTGAGCGTGGCGTTGATGCCCTCGACCGAATTTATTTGAAAGGTTTACCCGAAGCCAAAGAACAAGTTGAACAAGCAATCAGCGACTCTTATGACCGACTTTTGAAACCAAGTATCGAAACCGAGTTTAGTAATATCTCCAAACAAAAAGCTGATAGTGAGGCCATTAAGATTTTCGTAACGAACCTCCGCCAACTTTTATTAGCTTCGCCACTCGGACAAAAAAGAGTTTTGGGAATTGACCCAGGTTTCCGTACGGGTTGTAAAACTGTTTGCCTCAACGAACAGGGAGATTTGATTTACGATACAGTTATTTATCCAATGACCAAGCAAATGGAAGCCGAAGCCGTCATCAAAAAATTGGTTTTGGAATATAAAATTGATGCGATTGCCATCGGTAACGGCACAGCCAGCCGAGAAACTGAATCATTGGTAAAATCAGTTGTGAAAAACGGTAATTTGAAAGCAGCCGTTCACATGGTTTCTGAGCAAGGGGCATCCATTTATTCGGCTTCGCCAATTGCTCGTGAAGAATTCCCCGACAAAGACGTAACCGTCAGAGGAGCGGTTTCGATTGGTAGAAGATTAATGGACCCGCTGGCTGAACTCGTAAAAATCGACCCAAAATCTATTGGAGTTGGGCAATATCAGCACGATGTTGAGCAGAAAATGCTTAAAGAAAGCCTCGATTCGGTGGTTGAAAGTTGTGTAAACTTAGTTGGCGTTGAGCTGAACACTGCCAGTAAACACCTTTTAAGTTATGTATCGGGCTTAGGGCCTGCTTTGGCACAAAATATCGTAGAATATCGTGCAAAAAACGGAGCATTTAGTTCGAGAGAAGAGTTAAAGAAAGTACCAAGATTAGGAGCAAAAGCATTTGAACAAAGTGCGGGATTCTTGCGTATTCGTGGAGCCGAAAATCCACTCGATAATTCGGCGGTTCACCCAGAAACCTACCCTATTGTGCAAAAAATGGCCAAAGATTTGGGCGTAAAAGTAGCCGAACTCATTGGTAATGAACAGCTTAAATCAAAAATTGTTCTTAAAAATTATGTAACAGATAAAGTTGGTTTGCCAACACTCAACGATATTTTATCTGAACTCCAAAAACCTGGCCGTGACCCACGCGAGGCTCTCGAAGCATTTGAATTTGCCTCAGATGTTCATACCATCGAAGATTTGAAAGAGGGCATGATTCTGCCAGGGATTGTAACCAACATTACGGCTTTCGGCTGTTTTGTTGATGTGGGCGTGCATCAAGATGGCTTGGTTCACGTTTCGCAAATGGCTAATCGTTTCATTAAAGACCCGAACGAAGTTGTGAAGGTGCATCAAAAAGTACAAGTAAAAGTGATGGAAATTGATATTCCAAGAAAACGTATTGGGCTTTCGATGAAGTTTTAGTTTTGGCTTCTGAACTAAATTCTTTAATTTTGCATTTATACTAGTGCAACGGGGACGACCGGTTTTGACGGCGTGAGTGGTTGCGAGTAAAAGCATGTCGGGAGTTGGTAGAATCTCCTGTTAAAAATTCTTCCGAACAATAACTGGCAATACTTCGTATGCCATGGCTGCTTAATTCCGGAGTGAATTAACCATTTAGCCACATCCCGCCTTGGCTAACCTCTGCCGCTGGGGAGTTCGGGGTGTCGACCTTGCAGAGGCGATTACTTTCGGGGAACTTGTTTGTAATTAGTATTTAGGTTTCTAAGGAATAGATTTGGTATGTCGGACACCGACCTATTCTCGAATAAATAAGACCGAATAAACATGTAGAAGGCTCGACGATTGCCAAGTTCGGACCAGGGTTCGAGTCCCTGCGTCTCCACAAAGGCTAAAAGTCTGATAATCGTAAGGTTATCAGACTTTTTTTATTTTCATAAACATTCTTTCTCAACAGTCAGTTTCAATTTTAAATCATTTACAACTATTAAAAATTACATACCAGTCCATCTTTTCATGAGAGAAACACTTTTAGGAAACGATTTAATTGAAATTGAAAAACAAATTTGGCTTTTACTCCAACAATCCGTTAAAACTGCAAAGTCGCCATTTCATCAAGCTTATGTCGCTACAATTAATAATAACTTTCCCGAACAACGAACAGTAGTTTTGAGAAATATCAATATTGAAGAAAAAAAACTTCGTTTCCATACCGATATTCGTTCCGAAAAAATTGAGCATCTCAATCATAATAATTCGCTAAGTTGGTTGTTTTATGATGCCGAACTCAAACTTCAACTCAGAATATATACCAAAGCAGAAATACACTATAATGATGAAATAGCCGATATTGCTTGGAATAACTCAAGATTGGCCAGTAAAATGTGCTACACTACACAAGCTAAGTCAGGGAGTTTCATTGCAGAACCTGAAATCATTGATGTAAATCAGAAAGATATTGAACCAGAATTACTGCATTTTGCACGTAAGAATTTTTGTATAGTTGAGTCTAAAGCATTTGCGATGGATTTTGTTTTTCTGAATGCAAAGGGCAATAAAAGAGGCTATTTTGATTATTTGACGGAAGACTTTCATTGGCGGCAGATTTAGGAACAATATTTTTTTGGATTAAATGCCTATAAAATACTAACTTACAAGCTCATTTTAGAATTCAATCCAATCTTAAACTCTTCCTTAAATTATGAAACTAAAAGTTCTTGGTATTTTGCTGTGTAGTGCGTTGTTATTCCAAAACTGCACCTCTAAAAAAGCAGAAAGTACCACAATCGATTCAACTACCACTGTTAACAAAATTGAAAAAACAAGCTACGGAAAGCTACCAACTGGCGAAGCGGCTGACCTTTACACACTAAAAAATAGTGCGGGAATGGTGGTAAAGATTACAAACTACGGTGGAATTATCACTTATTGGTCAACGCCAGACAAAAACGGCAAATACACTGATGTAGCACTCGGCTGCGATTCTTTAGGTGGTTATCTAAAAGCTTCACCATATTTCGGAGCATTGATTGGGCGTTATGGAAATAGAATTGCTAAAGGTAAGTTTACACTTGATGGCAAACAATATACTCTGGCACAAAACAATGGAGTAAATGCTCTACACGGTGGAAAGAAAGGCTTTGATAAAGTAATCTGGACAGCGACTCCAATTGATGGCGAAGAACCTCAACTAAAACTCACTTACACCTCAGTGGATGGCGAAGAGGGGTATCCTGGAAAATTGGATGTAGAAGTAATCTACACTTTGCAGAAGGATAATTCATTAAAAATTGACTACAAAGCAACTACCGATAAACCAACAGTTGTAAATTTAACCAACCATGCTTACTTCAATCTCACTGGCGATTTCAGCAAAGAAATCCTCGACCATGAAGTAATGCTTAATGCCGATAAGTTCTTGCCAGTTGATGAGACACTAATCCCAACGGGCGAATTAAAAGCAGTAGCAGGAACTCCTTTTGATTTTACGAAATCATTCAAAATTGGTGCAAGAATCAATGATGTAAAAGACGAGCAAATCAAATATGGGAAAGGTTATGACCACTGTTGGGTAGCAACTGATTCGAGCAAAACTCTGAAAAGCATTGCAACAGTTTATGAGCCAACTTCTGGCCGTGTAATGGAAGTTTTAACGACTGAACCTGCTGTGCAGTTTTATACAGGAAATTTCTTAGATGGTGTTCCGGCTGGTAAAGGAGTAAACTACAAATTCCGAACTGGATTTTGTTTAGAAACACAGCACTATCCTGATTCACCCAATCAGCCTAAATTCCCGAGTACGGTTCTAAAACCAAATGAAACTTACAAAACAACAACAGTTTATAAGTTTTCTGCCAAATAAATCTACGATGATTCTACGGAAGACTTCCCTTTGAGGGAGGTCTTCCGTGATTAACTTAACTCAACAAACTCTCCATCCTCAATGTTACTGCACGTTTGTGAGCTTCTAATGATTCAGCTTCAGCCATCAACTCTACAGTACGCCCGATATTTAAAATACCTTGTTTTGATATTTCTTGAAAAGTAATTTTCTTCACAAAACTATCTACCGAAACCCCACTGTAGGCTCTTGCATAACCGTTTGTTGGCAATGTATGATTTGTTCCCGAAGCATAATCTCCGCAAGATTCTGGGGTATAATTTCCTAAAAATATCGAACCTGCATTGATAATTTGCTCGCCAATTTCATTATAATTTTCAACTGCCAAAATCAAATGCTCAGGAGCATATTCGTTGAGCATATCGACACAATCTTGTTGATTTTCGAGCAATATAATTTTTGAGTTTTCGATTGCTTTTGCCGCTAAGTCTTTCCGTGGCAGTCGATTCAACTGCCCAGAAACAGCTAAGTTTACTGCCGATACAAACTTTTTGCTTGTAGAAACTAACAAAACTTGGCTATCGGCACCATGTTCGGCTTGAGAAAGTAAATCAGAAGCTACAAACGATGGAACTGCCGAATCATCTGCCATAACAGCAACTTCCGATGGGCCAGCTGGCATGTCAATCGCTACACCTTCTTTGCTCAATAATTGTTTAGCGGCTGTTACATATTGGTTTCCCGGTCCAAAAATTTTATAAACTTGTGGAATTGTCTCGGTTCCGTAAGCCATGGCAGCGATCGCTTGAGCTCCTCCTATTCGGAAAACTTTAGTTATACCAACTAATTTTGCTGCATAGTAAATAGCTGGGTGATTGCTCGGCGAACATAAAATTCGTTCTTGGCACTCAGCAATTTGTGCGGGAATACCCAACATCAAGACCGTAGAGAAAAGCGGAGCAGTTCCGCCCGGGATATAAAATCCGACCTTCTGAATTCCAACGCTTTTCCTCCAGCATCTTACGCCCTCCATCGTTTCAATAACTTCGGGGGTTTGTTTTTGAGCTTTATGAAAAGTATGAATGTTTTTGTATGCTTGCTGAATCGCTTCTTTCAGTTCATCGGATAGTTGGCTTTCTGCAGCATCAATTTCTTCTTGCGAAACTTGAAAATCGGTGATTTCAATTTTATCGAACTTGAGTGCAAATTCTTTAAGTGCGGTATCGCCTTCGAGTTTTACTTTTTGAAGAATTGGTAATACTTTTTGCTCTATTTCGGCCATTTCTTGCACAGGACGAGCAAGAAGTTGCTTCCATTCGGAGCGTTGTGGAAATGATATGATATTCATTTAATTTATTCTATATGATTCTTTATTCAACGATTGTGTCAAAAATCGTATCCATATCTACTTCAAAACCTTGTAATAGTTGACTTTTTATCGTTTTTTCAGCAATTGGTAATGCTTGAAAAGTATTACCTTCTAATATATATTGATGAATCACTTGTTCGTAAGGATAAACAACCCAATATTCTTTCACTCCAGCTTGTTCATAAATCTGAAACTTTTGAGTCATCTCTTTACGGGAATTGCCAAGCGATAATATTTCAATAACTAAGTCAGGAGACCCAACGCAACCCTGTTTTTTTATTTTTGAAGCATCACATATTACGCACAAATCAGGCTGCACAACGGTTTCGCCTTCACCTTTAATTGACGGTAAATAAACATCAAATGGGGCAGCTATAACCCTGCAAGGCTTTTTTCGCAGGAAGTATGCCAAATTAAAATGCAGATTACCGCTTATTATTTGATGTGTACTCGTTGGTGCTGGCGACATTTTAGCAACATAACCACGCAATAACTCAACCCTCTCATGAAACTTCCATGAAAGATAATCTTTAAAGGTATAAGCCTTTGTGAGGTCTAATTGTTCGAGACTTGTTATCATGTTGATAAAGTTTTATTCAACAATCCGCTCAGTAAATCATTTTTTCGATTGGAATTACCAAAATACCCTCTGCTCCTGCCGAACGAATGGCTTCGATATTTTCCCAAAACTGATTTTCTTCCAAAACCGAATGAATCGAACTCCAACCTTCCATAGCCAATGGCACGATGGTGGGGCTTTTCATTCCTGGAATCATGTTGATAATATCTTGGAGTTTATCGTTCGGTGCATTCAATAAAATGTATTTATAATTTTGAGCTGTTTGTACGGCTTTGATTCTAAATAACAATTTGTTGAGCGTATCGTGTTTTGATTTTGCTAATTTTTTATTTGAAATCAAAATCGCTTCCGAACGGAAAATGGTTTCAACCTCTTTTAATCCATTGCTCAAAAGTGTACTTCCCGAACTTACGATATCGCACACGCCTTCGGCTAAGCCAATGCTTGGAGCAATTTCAACCGAACCACTAATTTCGTGAATTTCGGCTTTTACGCCTTGTTCTTTTAGATAATTGGCAAGAATCCGTGGATATGAAGTAGCGATGCTTTTTCCTTGAAAATCATCAACACCTTTATATTCTACACCACGAGGAACGGCAATTGACAATCGGCATTTTGAAAAACCTAGTCGGTAGGTTACCTCTGCCTTGCGATTTGTTTCCACAAAAACATTTTCTCCTACAATTCCAATATCGGCCACACCATCTTCGACGTAACCCGGAATATCATCATCCCTTAAAAACAAAAACTCCGCAGGAAAATTTGATGAGGAGGTTTTGAGTTTCCCTGTTCCGCTTTCAAACTTTATTCCACACTCTTTAAACAATCTGAACGAATCCTCGCTCAATCTACCCGATTTTTGGAGGGCAATTCTTAATATTGAATCTGTATTTGGCATTTGAATTGAAAAATATCTTTGGTCAAAGCACAAAATTAACTTAATCGCTTGTCAATGACAAAATAATATTCGGTTATCAGTAAAACATTTGTCTTTATTGTAAAAAAAAAACTTTCAAAATATTTTGAAAATTAAATTTAAAACTTATAAATTTACA